>NZ_JACJTV010000038.1 GCF_014698845.1 Coleofasciculus sp. FACHB-1120
CAAATATCTCCGGATGCACTCCGCATCGCCGCTTGAAAGCACTTGGCGTGAGTTGTTTGAGTTGTTTGTAGGTCATGCGGCTTTCCTCCTTAACCTACTTTTTCCCACCTTCCTTCCATTCACGCAAGAGGTCTAATATTTTCTTCTTCACGCGCGTGTCATATAGGCCTTGCTGACGATGTGGTCTCCATCTTGGATAAATATCGGGTACACCGACCATCCGTCGGTGACATCAAAGCAGCACCCGAAGCATTTGACAATTAGCCCTAGAGGTTTGACAGTCTCTGCACTGCGATCGCCCACTGTCCTAGCCAAGATACCCGCCTGAAAGTGATTGACCGCAGTCCAAATCCACGCCTTGTTACGTTTGTGGCAACATCCGTTTGAAGTTCATCGAGATCACTAATCTCAAGAATTTCCAAGGGACTCTGGGGCATCTGGTAGTGACAAACCTGCCGCTCAAACCCAGCGCAGGATGGTCGTGTGGTGAATGTCTGTGACTCGCGAGGGTTCCTCGCAGTCCCAAGACAAAACAGATACATTTTAAGGCACAGTCGCTTAACATCGTTGGAATACTGCCAGGGTCGGTAATGAGCTAGAAACTGGCGACCACACTGCTTGCATTTGTAGCACTGTGTACCTTGACGATGACCGTTCTTGGCCACCTCGGTTGCATTACACTTTGGACACTTCATTTCCCACCAGGGGACAGACACCTTAATTGTTCCATTTTGCCTCAAAGAGCATTATTCTCTCCACAAGGTCAAAATCATTAACGACCGAAAACTGACAACAAATAAGTAACCAAGCTCAGCAAAACTGAGTTGTGTGCCAAAATCAGGATTGATGCATACTGGGCGACCATGCTGGGAACACAACTGGGAGGGCGCTATAAAGTAGTCAAAGTCCTAGGAGCTGGAGGATTTAGTCAAACTTATATTGCTGAGGACACGCAGCGACCGGGAAACCCTAGGTGTGTCGTCAAGCACCTCAAACCTGCCCGCCAAGATCCGGCTTTTTTGCATATGGCTCGGCGGATGTTCCAAACCGAGGCAAAAACGCTTGAAAAACTGGGACATCACCAGCAAATCCCCCATCTGCTAGCTTACTTTGAAGAAGACCAACAATTTTACCTGGTGCAGGAGTTCATTGAAGGTTCTCCCCTGAGTGAGGAATTGCACCAAGGTACGTGCTTGGGCGAATCTGAAGTTATTCAGTTTTTGCAGGATGTACTGGGCATCCTAGAGTTTGTTCATGGTTATCAAGTCATCCACCGCGACATCAAGCCGAGCAATTTGATCCGGCGGCGACCGGACGGCAAATTAGTCTTAATTGACTTTGGCGCGGTCAAGGAAATCCGCACCCAGTTGACGAGTGGAACCGATCAGACCAACATTACAGTGGGAATTGGCACTCAGGGTTATGTGCCCAGCGAACAATTAGCCGGTAAGCCAAAATACAGTAGCGATATCTATGCCTTGGGGATCACTGCGATCCAACTGTTGACAGGGTTTAGACCCAACCATCTACCAGAAGATCCTGAAACCTCTGAGATTATTTGGCGGGATAAAGCCGAGGTCAGCGATCGCCTAGCAGCGATTTTAGAAAAGATGGTACGATACCACTTCCGCGATCGCTACCAGTCCGCGACAGAAGTCAGCCAAGCGATCGCTTCATTGACTGAGGTATCCTTTTCGGAAACTACGCCCGTTCCAGAAGAATTTTCTCCAGAAAATCTCGCTGACAAAAGCGGGGAAAAAATTAGCGATCGCGCGGGTGTCCTTGAGAAAAAAGCGTCGCCGATCCGTTTAGCGATCGCAAGTATCCTCGCGACTGGCTTGCTGCTGGGGGTGAGGCAACTGGGAGGCTTGCAGTCCTTGGAATTGGCAACCTTCGATCAGATGGTGCGGTTACGGTTTGCGACGCGGGTATTGGGAGACTTAGATCGTTCATCCCCGATGGAAGGGCCAGATCCTCGCCTCCTGGTCGTCGAAATCACCGAAGCAGATATCAAAGCTCAAAACAGATATCCGCTATCCGATCGGACTCTGCATCAGCTATTAGTGCAACTAGAACGGCATCAACCGCGAGTCATCGGTTTGGATATCTACCGCGATATCCCGATCGAACCCGGTCATGCAGAATTAGCCAAGCAATTGCAAAAGAGCGATCGCATCATTCCCGTCTGCAAAATCAGCGATCTCGATAATCCTGGAGTGGCACCGCCCAAAACTGTCCCAGAAGACCGCCTTGGCTTCGACGATCTGGTGATCGACCCCGATAATGCCGTTCGCCGCAGTCTTTTGTTTGCAACTTCCGATGTTGGTGCTTGTAAGACTCCCTACTCCCTAGGTGCGCGTCTGGCGCTGCGCTACCTGGAACAACTGGGAATCGAGGCACAACCGCACCCGAAAAACTATCTCCAACTCAATTCAATTGTATTCAAACCCCTAGAACCAAATTTTGGAGGATACCAGCAGGCAGATTCAGGCGGCTACCAGATCCTGCTTGATTATCGCTCTGCTCACAATATTGCCCAGCAGGTAACACTCACTGAAGTTTTAAAAGGTCAGATCAACCCAGATTGGGTTAGAGATCGCATTGTTCTGATCGGTGTCACCACACCCACGGTTGATAACGCCTTTTACACCCCCTACGGAGGTGGGCGTAAGATGTTTGGGGTAAAAGTGCAAGCACAAACCATCAGCCAAATCCTCAGTGTCGTTCTAGACAAGCGACCTTTGTTTTGGTCTTGGTCGGAATGGGTTGAGCTGTTATGGATTGTGGGATGGGCAGCCGTTGGGGGCATTTTAACTTGGCGAATCCGTCATCCCCTGCGATTGATTGCGGTTGGAACTGCAACGCTAGGCGTCTTGTTTGTGACTGGCTTCTATTTCTTTATGCAGGCAGGTTGGGTACCTGTAGCAGCACCAGCGCTGGGTTTGCTGGTTAGCGGCGGCTCCGCAGTCGTCTGTCGGCTGGCTCCAAAAAGAAGAAAACAACGACAAAACAACCCGCCCCAAAAGACGCCCCAAGAGATGGTTTCAGCACCGATAGATCACTGCCCACCAGAGGAGCGAATCCCAGCAGATACGCTATCCCCGCAGGAGGTCACTTTCCACTCAGGTTCTACACAAACAACGATGGGTGGCAGCTTAGAACCCAATCAGCGCCACTCTTTCTCGCTTGCCGCCACTGAGGGGCAGCTATTGACGGTGGCAGCGGTAGAAGGCAACGTCAATATCACTGTGATCGATCCGGAAGGGCAAACTGTCGGGACGATTACCGATGGGGCACATTGGCAAGGATTGCTGCCTTCTGATGGCAATTACAAAATTGAAGTGTACTCGCCTGATGCATCTGTTTATACAGTTAGTTTTGATGTGGGAGAGGATACAACAGAAAGTTTAAACCCCACAATTTTGACAAATTCTCACCTGAACAAATAGTTCGGCACAGCTGACGATAGATCGCCACAAAATTCAATAAGGTTGTTTTGCTGCTAATTGTTTATTGCTAATTAATGAATTGAACAATTACAGATATAGCAGTTTTATTTAAGTTTGGCGCAAGTATTCGCCTTATATTCGCATTAGTGTAGAGACAAGGATTATCGCGTCTCTATAGGGGTTCACAAATCGTTTAGAATTGCTATAGATAACGCAAGAATTTTATAGGTATAGCGGTTCTGATGTAGGGACATGGCAATGCCATGTCCCTATAAATATTGCACCCAATTGAGGACTATGAAGTGGACGCTCTAATAATTATTAGGAGGGACAAAGCCCCCGTAAAAAGGGGTAAAAGACGGAGTGGTTGCAGACATCTTGCCGCATTTACAAAGCCATTTTACAAGGTGACTACTGCTTTGCGATCGCGCTCCTTCACCTCGCATTGCTGAATTATGTTCCGATAGCTGTTGTCACGTATACAAAGAAAATTCATAAAACCTAAACTGCCTTCTCTGCCAAGTATAAACAAGCAAGTTAGTTTATCTTGGGGAAAGAAGAGTTCAAGATAGGCACCTCAAACTACATTTTTCCCTTGACGAACCCACACGGAATTGTCATCTTTAATGAAGAAAAATACCTATTCTAAAGAGAGAGGATAAATCATGGAATGAGTATTGTACCGACTCAACTTGCTCAATCTCAAGCAGATGCTTCTGATGATTATTGGCAGCAATGCCAACTCAAGGCTCAGTTATCCATTAGTTTCAGTTTCGAGTTTTCGCCGAATGCACTTGAGGGGTTGCAGCAAAGGATAAAACTGCGAAGCTTGTCTGACCGTATCTTTATGAATTGGAAATAACTCCGGATTATAGCCAAAGATCGTTATATGTGGAAGCTTTTAAAAGAAATATTCTCATCAGAACAATTCATCCCTCACGGTCACTGCTACCTTTGGCAAACGAAACTGGTATGGCTTCACCTGGTTTCTGACTTATTGATTGCGATCGCCTATTTCTCGATTCCGGCGATGCTCATCTACTTCATCCACAAGCGGAAAGATATTCCCTTTCAAGGGATATTTGCCTTATTTGGAGCCTTTATTATTCTCTGCGGTACCGGGCACCTGATGGAAATCTGGACGCTTTGGCATCCGGTTTACTGGCTGACAGGAATTGAGCAAGCGATGACTGCCTTGGTTTCTTGCTACACGGCTCTACAAATGGTAACGCTGTTGCCGCAATTCTTGGCTTTGAAAACGCCAGAACAACTAGAGACTCTCAACCGGGAACTTCAGAGCGAGATTGCAATCCGGGTGCAGGCAGAAGAAGCATTACGCCGCGTCAACGATGAGTTAGAAAATCGGGTCAGCGATCGCACTGCCGAATTATCAAAAACCCTGCATACCCTCCAATCTGAAATTGCCGAACACAAACGGACACAGCAGGAGTTACTCCAGAGTCAGCATTTCATTGAGCGGATTGCCGAAGCCAGCCCCAATGTTTTGTTTCTCTACGATCTGATCGAGCAACGCAATGTCTATATCAATCGTGAAATCGCCGCAACTTTAGGATATACGCCCGAAGAAATTCAAGAACCGGGGTTAGATTTCCAAAACCTGATGCATCCTGACGATTTTGCCAGACTGCCGGAATATTTCCAACAATTCGAGGATGCCTCTGACAGTGAAATCTTTGAGAACGAGTACCGGATGAGGCATCGAAACGGAGAATGGCGGACTCTGCTGAACCGGGATACTCTGTTTGCCAGAACCTCTGACGGCAAGGTGAAACAGATTCTTGGCACGACGAGCGATATCACTGAAAGAAAGCAAGCAGAAGTTGAAATTCGTCTGTTGCTGGAAGCCACCCAAGCCATCAATCGCTCTGTTGACGTAGATACTGCTTTAGCAATTATTCTGCGATTAATTTGTACGACAATCGGCTGGGATGTTGGAGAAACTTGGGTTCCAACTGAGGATGGTACGGTTTTAAAAAATAGTCCGGGTTGGTATGGGTGCGATAGCGAAGCGGTAGTCGCCTTGGGACATCGCTCGGTTGAAGAATTCCGATGTCATAGCGAAACAGTCACCTTTACCGCCAACGTTGGGCTGCCAGGGCGCGTTTGGTCATCTCAGAAACCAGAATGGGTAGAAGATGTTTCCGCAACCACACAGGAAACCTTTGCGCGATCGCAAATCGCCGCAAAAGTTGGATTAAAAACAGGTTTGGGCGTGCCAATCCTTGCCAATCAGCGAGTGTTGGCAGTTTTAGTTTTCTTTAAGCGGAGCAAAAGTGCAGAAGATCGGCATTTGTTTGAGCTAGTGAATGCGGTTGCGGCTCAATTGGGTTGGCTGATTGAACGCAAACTTGCCGAAGCCGCTCTCAGAAGCAGCGAAGAACGGCTGCAAATGGCGTTAGATGGGAGCGCCTTAGGGATATGGGATTGGAATTTAACGACCGGAGAGATGTATTTTGACCGGCAATGGAAGAAGATGCTGGGGTATGAGCCAGAGGAGATTGAGAACAGTTATCAATTCTGGGAGCGGTTGGTGCATCCAGAGGATACCGCTAGCGCGATAGACGCTTTAACCTCGCATCGGGAAGGTAAAACACCCGTTTCCGAAATTGAATTGCGGATGCGCTCAAAATCAGGCGAGTGGAAGTGGATTTTGTGTCATGGCAAGGTGATGGAGCGCGATCGCTCTGGTGTGGCGCTGCGGATGACGGGGACGCATAAAGACGTTAGCGATCGCATTGCCTTAGAACGAGAACTTGCCTTGCGGGAAGCTCGCCTGAATGCCTTTTTCAGCTCGGCTCCTGTCGGATTGAGCATCATGGACAAGGAACTGCGATTTGTGCAAATCAACGAACTCCTGGCAGAGGTGAATGGTTTCCCGGCGGGTGACATGATTGGCAAGACTATCCGTGAAGTCATCCCCGATGTCGCCCCTAAGTTGGAACCGCTCTATCAGCGAATGTTCGCAACGGGCGAATCCATTCTCAACCAAGAAATTAGCGGTGAAGTACCGAGCCAACCGGGGATTGTGCGAGACTGGATGGTTTCTTTCTTTCCCATACCAGACGAGGATAATCAGCTCACTGGTATCGGGGCAGTGGTGATGGAAATCACTGCTCGCAAACAAGCGGAGGTGGCACTAAGGTTGGCAACTGAACGCCTGCAACATCTGCTCACCTCTAGTCCGGGGATTATTTATAGCTGCAAGGCATCGGGGAATTATGACATCACCTTTGTCAGTGAGAATATCAAGACAGTTTTAGGCTATGAAGCCCAGGAATTTCTCGAAGATGCAACTTTTTGGGCAAGCCACATTCATCCAGAAGATGTTACTCACGTCTTTGCTGAATTACCGCAACTGTTTGTTATAGGAGATTACACCCACGAATACCGTTTTTTACACAAAGACGGAACTTATCGCTGGCTCTACGATCAACTTGAGCTGATCGTAGATGCATCTGGCAACCCCATCGAGATCGTTGGGTATTCGTTAGACATCAGCGATCGCAAGCGCTCAGAAGATCGGCTGCGACTGCTTGAGCGAGCGATCGCCGCTTCTAGCAATGGTATTGTAATTAGCGATGCCCAACTGCCCGATACCCCAGTGATTTACGTCAATCCAGCTTTTGAGTCCATCACGGGTTACTCGGTATCAGCAACTCTGGGCAAAAATTGCCGCTTTTTACAGGGACCCGACACCGCCCAACCCGCTCTTGAGGAGCTGCGGCTGGCACTGCGCGAAGAAAGAGAGTGTCGCGTCGTACTGCGGAACTATCGCCAAGACGGCAGCTTATTTTGGAATGAATTTTCTATTGCGCCGGTGCGAGATGCTTTAGGACGCTTGACTCACTATGTGGGGATTCAAGCGGATATCACCGAGGAGCGAATGGCAGTAGAAGCGCTGACCAATCAATTTAGCCGGACTCTCCTGCTCAAGCAGATTACCGAAGAAATCCGCTCTAGCTTAGAACCTCAGGAAATCTTTGCCACCGCCGCTGCCCAAATTTCTCAGTTACTCAAAATCGATCGCTGCCTAATTCATACCTATGTTGCTCAACCCGAACCCAGAATTCCTGTAGTCGCTGAGTTTGTGGCTCCTGGCTATCAATCTCTGCTGTCTTTGGAGATTCCAGTTGTTGGTAATCCGCATGGCGAGAAAATGCTAGCGCAAGATGCTGCTATCTCTTCGCCAGATATTTATGCTGACCCTCTTTTAGAAGCTGCTGAGCCATTATGCCGCCAGATCGGTCTGAAGTCGATGCTATCAGTGCGAACTTCTTATCAGGGAGAACCGAATGGCGCGATTGGCTTACATCAGTGCGATCGCATCCGTCAGTGGACAGCAGACGAGATTGAACTATTAGAGTCTGTTGCGGCTCAAGTCGGGATTGCGATCGCTCAAGCTTCTCTCTTAGAGCAGGAAAAACAACAGCGTGCCTATCTCGACTGCCAAAATCAACAGCTACAGCAAGAAATTAGAGTTCGTCAACAGGCACAAGAAGAGCTTGTCAATACTCAAAGCGAACTGCGGCGGCAGTTAGTCGCAGTAGAGTCGGCATTGGATGGTATGGCGATTCTCAATGCCCAGGATGAGTACATCTATCTGAACGATGCTCATGTCAAGCTGTTTGGATACGACAGCACCACCGACCTTTTGGGTAAGACTTGGCGCGAACTTTATCAACCAGATGAAATCAATCGCCTAGAGCGAGAAGTGGTTCCCCTGCTGATCCGGGACGGAGAATGGTGTGGAGAAGCGATCGGTAAAAAGCAGGATGGAAGCACCTTTTTCCTAGAACTTTCTCTGACTTTCACCGAAGAAGGATTTCGGGTTTGCATCTGCCGCGACATTAGCGATCGCAAACAAGCGGAAATTTCTTTGCAACAGCAATTTTTGCGGGAACGGTTGGTGGGGACTATCCAAGAACGCATTCGCTCCTCTCTCAACCTAGAGGAAGTCTTGAAAACAGCAGTGGAGGAAGTCCGGCAATTTTTGTTAACCGATCGGACAATTATTTACCGCTTTAATCCAGACTGGAGCGGGGTTGTGGTTGTCGAGTCGGTGGGCGGGGATTGGATGCCAATTGTCGGCAGCAATATTGAAGACGAATGCTTTGTGGAAGCCTATGTCCCCCTTTACCAGGAAGGTCGCATTCGAGCGATCGCGGATATTCACAACGCAGGTCTAAATGAGTGCCACATTGATTTACTTCAGCAGTTTGAGGTGAAAGCTAACCTAATCGTTCCCATTTTGCAAGGGGAACGATTATGGGGACTGCTAATTGCTCAGCACTGTCAAAGTCCCAGGCAGTGGCACCCCTCCGAGATCCAATGTCTTAGCCAGTTATCTGTGCAATTGGCGATCGCTATCCAGCAATGCACGCTTTTTGAAAAAGCCACCACTGAAATCATCGAGCGCAAACGGGTAGAGGAAGCATTACAACGGAGCAATAGCCGTTATCAAAATTTAGCAACAAACATACCGGGCATGATTTATCAATTTATGATGCGCCCGGATGGGATGATGAGTTTTCCGTATATCAGCCCCGTTTGCCAAGACATCTTTGGTGTTTCTCCAGAGGCGGTTCAGCAGAATATTTCTTTGATATTTGATGTAGTTCATCCTGATGACTTATCCAATGTCATTGAATCGATCGCTGTTTCAGCAAATACCCTAAAACATTGGCATGGCATCTGGCGAATTATCGTGCAAGGGAACATCAAATGGATTCAAGGGGATTCTCGACCGGAAAAGCAAGCGGATGGGAATATCCTCTGGGATGGTTTGATGATCGATATTAGCGATCGCTTTCAGGCTGAGGCAGAATTACGCAGAGCCAAAGAAGCTGCTGAGGTTGCCAACCACGCCAAAAGTCAATTCCTCGCTAATATGAGCCACGAACTGAGAACGCCACTCAATGCCGTCCTCGGCTTTACTCAAGTGATGAACCTCGACTCATCTCTATCCAAAGAGCATCAGGAATATCTAGGAATCATTAATCGAAGTGGCGAGCATCTGCTGGAATTAATCAACGACATTCTAGAAATGTCCAAAATTGAGGCTGGCAGAACGACCGTTCATGAAAATAGCTTTGACTTAATTCGCCTCTTGGAAAACCTAGAAGAGATGTTTCGATTAAAAGCGAAATCAAAGGGATTACAGCTCATCCTAGACTATGCCCCCGATATTCCTCAATACGTGCAAACAGATGAAAGTAAATTGCGGCAAATCTTGATGAATCTCCTCGGAAATGCCATCAAATTTACTTCATCCGGCGGTATCACCTTGCGAGTTAAAAAGGAAATCGATAATCCGCAAAAATCTCATTCCCCATTATCCATTTCCAATCACCTTTTGGTGTTTGAAGTCGAAGACACTGGCCCCGGTATTTCCCCACAAGAAATAGACAAATTATTTGAAGCTTTTTCCCAAACAGAAACAGGTCGGAAATCTCAGCAAGGAACTGGATTAGGTCTACCGATTAGCCGCAAATTTGTGCAACTTCTGGGGGGAGAAATCGCAGTTAGCAGCCAACTAGACAGGGGAACCCGATTTTCCTTTGATATCCAGATTCGTCAAGCTGAACTGAGTGAGATTCAGACGACGCAGCCAAAACCCACGGTGATTGGTTTAGCACCAAACCAACTTCAATATCGCATCTTAGTGGTAGAAGACCGTCTAGAAAGTCGCATCCTGCTGGTCAAAGTCCTGACTGATGTTGGGTTTGAAGTGCGCGAAGCCGAAAATGGTCTAGAGGCAGTTGCTCTGTGGAAGACTTGGCAGCCGCACCTGATCTGGATGGATATGCGGATGCCGGTGATGGACGGGTATGAAGCCACCAGACGCATTAAAGCGGATGAGAATGGTCAGGCGGTAGTCATTATTGCCATAACTGCTAGTGCCTTTGAAGAGCAGCGAAATCTGATTTTGTCAACTGGCTGTGATGATTTTATCCGCAAACCTTTTCGGAATGAAATCATCTTTGAAAAAATGGCTCAACATTTAGGGGTGCGTTATCGTTATGAAGAGTTACTAGACAGTAGAAGTCTCCTCTCCCCGCGTCTTGGGGGAGATGCGGAAGCCTCAACACCAAATCCATCCTTTCTCCTGACTTCTTCATGCTTCCAAGAGATGCCTGTTGAGTGGGTTGCAGCTCTACATCAAGCCGCGATTGAGGCAGATGCGGAGTTGATTTTGAACCTCGCCGAGCAAATCGTCGAGTCAAATGCTCCAATATTCAATGCTCTGGTGGATTTCGTCAACAATTTTCAGTTTGAAGAGATTACTAATTTAACCGAACAAGTTGTCTAATGAATAGCGATCGCGTATTTCCACTAAACGGAAATATTCTACTGGTTGACGATACGCCAAACAATCTGCGGCTTCTGTCCGATTTGTTAAGCCATGAGGGGTACAAAGTTCGCAGCGTCACGAACGGGCAAACTGCTCTGAAAGCGTGTCAGGCAAAACCGCCGGATCTGATTTTGCTCGACATCAATATGCCTTACATGAATGGCTATGAGGTCTGCGAAAAACTGAAAGCTGATGAGCAAACCCGCGAGATTCCCGTAATTTTCTTAAGCGCTCTTGATGAGGCGATTGACAAGGTAAAAGCTTTTACGGTTGGCGGTATAGATTACATCAGCAAGCCGTTTCAGATAGAAGAAGTTTTAGTCCGTGTCAAGAATCAACTAGCTCTGAGGGAAGCACAAGTCAGAGTCCTGCAACTGAATACAGAGCTTGAAAATCGGGTTAAGGAACGTACCAGTCAGTTAGAAAGGACAAATCAAGAACTCAATGAGGAAATTCTTGAGCGCAAGCGAATCCAGAGCCAACTTCTAGAGATGGCGTTGCACGATCCGTTAACTGGCTTGCCCAACCGGACTGTCTTCATGGAGCGTCTAACAAATGCACTCAGCCGGGCTAAGTACGAGACAGATTATCAGTTCGCGGTGTTATTTCTCGATTGCGATCGCTTCAAAGTCGTCAACGATTCTCTCGGTCATCTGGTAGGAGATGAATTGCTGATTGCATTTGCCAAGCGTATCCAAAAGGCTCTCGCCAGAAGACTCGAACCCTGCCTGAACGTCGTGAATACGCTAACGCGATTAGGCGGCGATGAATTTGCCATCATC
The DNA here is from genome assembly GCF_014698845.1 of Coleofasciculus sp. FACHB-1120. Classification (NCBI taxonomy): domain Bacteria; kingdom Bacillati; phylum Cyanobacteriota; class Cyanophyceae; order Coleofasciculales; family Coleofasciculaceae; genus Coleofasciculus; species Coleofasciculus sp. FACHB-1120. Next base: position 11,604 of record NZ_JACJTV010000038.1, read on the forward strand.
GTTGAACAAATCAATGATGTCTGCACCGCTACCCTAGTTGCCGATCAAATTCTTCAAGACCTCTCCCATCCTTTTCACCTATCGAGACATGAAGTATTTATGAGCGCCAGTATTGGCATCGCTCTAGGAAATATTAACTATGAACAACCCGAATATCTGTTGCGCGATGCAGATACCGCCATGTATCATGCCAAGACCTGCGGCAAAGCTCGCTATCACGTTTTCGACCCAACGATGCACCAGGAAGCGCTCCAGCTTTTACAGCTAGAAACCGACCTGCGAAAGGCTATAAATCAACAAGAATTTCAAGTTTATTATCAGCCGATTGTTTCACTCAATACCGGCAAAATTGCTGGATTTGAAGCGCTGGTACGCTGGAATCATCCCCATCGCGGCTTTATTTCTCCATTGGACTTCATTCCAATTGCCGAAGAAACAGGTTTGATTACCCAAATTGATACTTGGGTGATGCGGGAAGCTTGCCAGCAATTAAAAATTTGGCAAGAACAAAAACTCACACAAGAATCTCTAACAATTAGCGTTAATCTTTCAGGTCGGCAGTTTTCCCAGTCTAACTTAATTGAGCAAATTGACGAAATTTTCCAAAAAACTCAACTAAGTCCACAAAGCTTAAAACTGGAAATTACAGAAAGTGTCCTGATAAATAATAGCGAATCAGCAATGGCAATTATTCAGGAACTCAAGAAGCGTGAAATTCAGTTAAGTCTGGATGACTTCGGAACGGGTTATTCTTCTTTAAGTTACTTGCATTGTTTTCCAATTAATACTCTGAAGATTGACAAATCTTTTGTCAACCGGATGGAAAGTAGTCAAGAAAATATGGGGTTAGTTCCCGCAATTATGAGAATGGCTCATACGATGGGGATAAGTGTGATTGCTGAAGGGATAGAAACTTCCGAACAATTATCACAATTGAGAGCGCTCAATTGTGATTTTGGGCAAGGATATTTGTTTTCTAAACCTGTAGAAAGTAAATTAGCTTCAGAAATGATTAAAGTAAATCCTCAATGGTAATCATCATCTAGTGTCATTTGTTTTTATTATAAAAAATACATTTAATCCACGGAGTATACAAAATAAATTTCATCTAGGGAGTGTACATCTGCTTGTATTTCTCCCTCGGTTAAAAGCTACCGGGTATACACAAGTCTTCTTGAACTTGCAAGTCCCGTTTTGATCCCTCAAACCCCCGTGCTATCGCACCGCTACGCAAGTCAAAAGGGAGGGAATAAAGTCAAAGTCCCCCTGAAAAAGGGGGATTTAGGGGGATCAATCAACGTTTTGCACTTAATCAAATTGATGTGTGTACATGGTAGCCCTTAAAGGGGGTAAAGTATTTTTTAGGTTGGCTTTTTTCCTTCAACCCAACACTCTGTTCCGTTGGGTAAGGCTTAGTCCTTCAACCCAACCGCAGATTAGTTACTTTAAAAATTTCCACAAACGCTACAATATATATCACAAGTTTGTTTAATTAATCTACTATCTTCAGGGATATATACAAAAAAGGAAACAATTCGTTAGATTTATAAAAAGTTGGACTAAAGGCTTAAACCCCTTACTCTGACAGCACAGACCTTTCCCAAATCGCACCTCTATCAACAATAGCCGCACTAAACTTTATGGTATCAACGCCTCCATCTCAAGCTTCGTCATCTCAATACGAAGTTACTAATTCAGAAGCAGAAATTGAATCTTTGGTTCTCGAAGCTAAACCAGAGAGTGATATTGATTTAGAGTTTCTATATACCAGAGATATTGAATTTCGCCAGGAAACCATTTACTTCATTGTTGTAGATCGTTTCTATGACGGCGATCCTGACAACAGCGAAGGACCAAACCCAGAACTTTACGATCCAGAGCGAAAAGATTGGGGTAAATATTGGGGTGGAGATTTACAGGGAATTATTGAAAAACTAGATTACTTAAAGGACTTAGGAGTTACCGCAGTTTGGCTTACCCCTCTGTTTGAGCAAGTGGAAGCATTATTTGTTGAGCAAGCTGCAATTCATGGCTATTGGACGAAGGATTTTAAACGGATTAATCCTCGCTTTATTGGCAAGGATGAAGAACCTTCGCTAAACAAAACTCAAGATACTAAAGATACAGTTTTTGATAGATTAGTTGCTGAGTTACACAAACGCAAGATGAAACTGGTGTTGGATATTGTGTGTAATCACAGCAACCCAGATTTCAGTGGGAAGAAGGGAGAACTCTACGACGATGGAGTAAAAATTGCTGATTTTAATGACGATAAAGATAACTGGTATCACCACTATGGTGAAGTTACCAATTGGGAAGATGAGTGGCAGGTGCAAAATTGTGAATTATCTGGTTTAGCCACCTTCAACGAAAATAATATCGAGTACCGAAACTACATTAAATCAGCCATTAAACAATGGTTAGACCGGGGAGTTGATGCTTTGCGGGTGGATACTGTAAAGCATATGCCCATCTGGTTTTGGCAAGAATTTAACGCGGATATTACCTCCCACAAACCAGATGTTTTTATCTTTGGCGAGTGGATTTTTAGCGATCCTCGAAGCGACCTTTCGGTGGAATTTGCCAATGAGTCTGGCATGACAATGCTAGATTTTGGTTTTTGTTTGGCAATCCGAGCGGCTTTGGCGCAGGGTGCTGAAGGAGGATTTCACCTGATTCAAGATGTTCTGGATCTGGATCATCGTTACTGCGGGGCGACGGAGTTGATTACATTTATTGATAATCACGATATGCCCCGCTTTCAGTCGCTGAATCCCGATCCGGAGATGCTGCGGGTAGCGATCGCTGTGATTATGACCTCCCGTGGAATTCCCTGTATCTACTACGGTACAGAACAGTATCTCCACGACGATACCAACGACGGTAACGATCCTTATAACCGTCCGATGATGGAAAATTGGGATACCGAGTCGCCCCTCTATCGAGATATCCGGTTGCTATCAGGTTTGCGGCGATTAAATCCAGCCGTATCGATGGGGAGTCAGTGGCAAAAATATCTAACTCCTGACGTTTATTGTTATGTACGACGTTACCGCGATTCTGTTGTTTTTGTGGCGATGAATCGAGGAGAAGCTGTCAAGTTGGAGGCAATTGATACGGAGTTACCAGACGGAGAACACACCGATGTTTTAATGCGGCGCAAGTTTGAAGTTACAGACGGGAAGTTGCAAGACTTGGAACTAGACGCGCGGGATGTAATTGTCATCAGTCATGTCGGGGAACGCATCAAGGGACAAACGATTGTGCGGGTGCAACTTAATGGTGTGCAGACACAGCCGGGTGAAATTGTTGTGGTAATTGGTGATTGTCCGGAGTTAGGCAATTGGGATATCTCTAAAGCGTATCCGCTAGAATTCATCAATACTAATACTTGGTTTGGTGAAATTCCCTTTAATGAAAGTGCTGGAAAGTTGATTACTTACAAGTATGCATTGTGGCGTGAAGGTCAGGCACCCTTACGCGAAAATAATGTCGGTCGTCGCTGGGTTATTGCCACGGAAGGAACGGTAAAATGGCGCGATAGATGGGCAACAGGACGGGAATCTTAAGAATTTAAACGCAAAGGTACGCTAAGGTAAGCGCAAAGGTACGCGAAGGAATGTTTAACTTTTTGTACCTTTGCAATTTTCTTTTACTAACTCTGCGTTATAAAGTTTCAGTTATTCTAAGGTTGCTAATAGTTCGAGGAAGACTCCGTTTGTCCAACCAAATCCGATTTCGTTAGAACTGTATCCGAAGAGAATTTCATGGGAAACATTGGCGGAGCAATTACAAACGTCATATTTTTCTACCAAAGTTCCGTATTTTTCAAACTCTTGGACTAGCAAAGATACAAACTTTTCCGCTAAACGATCGGCATCTTGGTGATAGCCATAGCGATGGAGTCCTTGAACTGCAATTAACTGTAAAGGTGCCCAACCAAAGGGGGCGTCCCATTGATTCCCGGTTACATGAGTGCTGGTAAGTAATCCTCCGGGTGCCTCAAATTCGGGTAAGTTTTCTACCACTCTCTTGGCTTGTTCTTCAGATGCAATTCCAGCCCATAAGGGATAAAATGTAGTGGCAAATTCATAGGGGCGACGTTTGCCAGTATGAAAGTTGTAATCAAAGTAAAGTCCGGCTTCTTCATCCCAAAGAAATCGGTCAATTAATTTGTGGCGGTTCTGAGCGCGATCGCGCCACTGATGAGCAATTTCTTCATATCCCAAAATATCGTTTATCTGGGCGGTATCTTGTTCTGTTTTATAAAGCAGAACATTCAGGCAAACGGGCGCATAGTGAATAATATCTACACTAAATGGGCCAAAGCGGTTGCTGATATCAAAACCAGATTCTCGCATGGAACGATCGCCTTTGTAGAATAAATCAGTTAAGCGATCGCTCTGGCGGTCATAATATAAATTGACATCGTAAGCTTCTACTGCAAAAGTGCGATAATATTCCCGTACTCGATCATAATGGGTTCTTCCTTCTTCATCCCGTTCGGAAATTAACACTTCCGGCGCTGGACCTTCACCTAATGCAAAATAGCGCGAAAGTCCGGTTGCTTGATTCAGGTGGGGGGGTAATGTCCAATAGTAGTAAAAACGTTCAACAGTTGGCAGTACCGATTGCAACCAGTGCTGATCCTGCGTGTGCTGGAAGAGAGCCAAAATCATTGGCGTGAGGACGGGAGGTTGCGATCGCGTCAGCATATAGGTACGATTGGAATTTAAAATCGTGCCGTAATGTTCAATTTCATAAATTAGCTGTTCCACCAAGCTTTTAGCTAATTCGATTTCTCCATCCCGCAACAACCCTAACTGAATAAAATAGCTATCCCAGCCGTACATCTCATTAAAACGACCGCCCGGAACCACATAGGCATGAGGTAAATAGAGCAATCCGTGATCTTCAATTTGTTCAACTTCTGCCGGTAACGTGCGAACTTCAATTTGATTAAATTCTTCGTTGCTCAGGACTTCTCGCAAAGATGCTTCAATGAGCGCCCTATCTTCGGCTTGCGATACATATATAGGCCACCGTTTACCTGGAATATGACCAATTTTTGGGTCGCGGGCAGCATCCAAAATATGTTCGTGAGAGCGATAGAGCGTTTTCCAAGTTTTTTTGATGTATGTTCTTACTGCCTGAATTTGTTCTAGGGAGGGAAACGATTCGGTTTGAGGGGATGATTGATTAATCACGATTTTTCCTGAGTATTTGTAACAGCTTCGTCTGTTGCCCTCAATCAAGCGACGGGCGGGGCTATCTGAGGTGTAGCATGACAAAGGAAGATTTGGGATTAGCGATCGTCGCTCATCAATAAAGCCACCGGAAAGTGTTTTAAGGCTTCCCCAATCAACACCGTGCCATTCGCGGTGAGTGACTGAGAAGTAATTGCATCTTTCATCGCAGAGGGCATTCCCTGAGGTAGCTTCAACTGAGTGTCCTCCCATATTTCACCCAAAGGATATTCTCCTTCCTGAATAAGGTTCGTCAGCAATCGCGGCGCAATCGTAATTGCTACCCGATTTTCATGGCTTCTGGCAAAAGCAACAATCCGATCCTTAAACTTCCCGTCCACTTCTAGCGGGATGTAATCTCCTTTTTGGAAAACTTCCAGATTTTGTTTTCTTGCCTCAAGAACCCTAGCTATCAAGAAAAGCTTAATTCTTCCATCTTCTTTACTCGCAAATAGCTCCTCAATTAACTTCAGAACATCTGCCTTAGCTTTCTCTTTAATCTCTTTGAGAAATCCTAGCCGCTGCTCAAAGTCTACTGGACGCCGATTATCCGGGTCTACTAAACTCAGCTCCCATAACTCGGTTCCTTGATATAAGTCAGGCACACCAGAAGCCGTAATTTTTAGCAAAGTTTGGGAGAGAGAATTGAAGATTCCATAGTGAGCGATTCGCTTTTGGAAAGGCAGAAACTCCTGGAGAAATTGATTATCTGCGGAAGGCTTCAGCACCTCTTCAATAAAGGCAACAAAGCCATCTTCATAATCAGTATCTGGTCTAAGCCAAGCTGTGTGAACTTTAGCTTCTCGAACCGCTTTCACTACAAATTCTTTCACGCGCTCTACAAAGTGCGATCGCTCACTTTCACCAAAGGGAAAAGCACCGACCAACGTTTGATAAAAGAAGTATTCATCATTCTTTTGGGGAAAAACCCGATTGTTCAGTCGGCGTTTTTTAGAATCGTTAATTTCAATCCAAGTCTTTACCTGTTTTTCCCACTCATCAGGGATTTCTGAAAGCACATTTATTCTAGTCCTGGCATCTTCCCCACGCTTCGTGTCATGGGTTGCTGTGGCATTCATTTTATGAGGCCAACGCTCATGCTGTTTTTGGTTAAACTCGTGAAAATCCCCAACTGTAACCCCGAATTGGCTCGGATTCCCCCCCACTTCATTCAGCGATAAAAGCCGGTTGTAGACATAGAAAAGCGTATCCTCAATTCCTTTCGCCATCAAGGGGCCCGTTAACTGCTGAAGCCTCATCACGAAGTGACGCTGTACTTCTTTTTGTTCTGTTTTTAAAGAGTCTTCCTCTTCCAATAATAATAATTTTTCAATGTAGTTTAGTTCTTTCAAAAGCAATGGCACTTGCTCTCTAGCTTTTTCAATGACTTCCTTTACATAGAAGCGATCCGATTCTCTCAAGCCCTCCTGATTAATGTAAGTTCGGTAAACGGGAAACAGTATCAAAATTTCAGCCAATGCTCTTTGCAGACCATGCTGAGTAAAATCGATTCCTACTCTAGAATGCCCCGACACTCGTTTTAGGAGATGGGCTAAATTATCTACATCTCCTGCCATATTTTTCTCCACAATCAGCCTCTTTTTATCCATAAAAAGTTGCTCGTAGGGGGTATTTAAACCTGTCAGTCTAGAGTAAATCTCGGTAAACCGCTCCTCGCTCTCAGTTTTGCAGAAAATCCCATTAACACGGTTTAAGAAGTCATAGCCGCTGGTTCCCTCTATCGGCCAGTAAACGGGTAAATCTTCCTTGTGTTCCAGAATTTTCTCGACCGTAATATAGATATCTCCCGTTTTGTTTCTCAGCCGTTGCAAATATTCACTTGGATCGTAGAGTCCGTCAATATGGTCGATTCGGAGTCCAGTAATTGTTCCAGACTCAACCAACTGACTGATAAAATTATGAGTTTTGTGAAAAACCTTAAGTTCTTCGACTTTCACAGAAATTAATTCGTTAACTGTGAAGAATCTTCTGTAATTCAGTTCTTCAGCACCCACCTTCCAAAAAGAGAGACGATAAAACTGTTCTGAAAGCAGCCTATCGAGAGCATTAAAAGTTTCTGGATTGCCCTTCTCCCCATTAAAAAATTCTAGATTACTATCAATAAACTCTTGAATCTCTGGGTTTTGGGTGTAAAGTTCCCAGAGAAGTCCTTTTACAAAGGCTATCTGGTCGTATCGTTCTTTGCCTTTCGGTTCTGTTAACGTGTTTTTGAGCAGATACAGTATCCCTAGCAACTTAATAAAATCTGGGTGAGTTCTTCCCAGAGATTTAGCTAGTTTTCCTAAATTATGAGTAATGAAGGGCGCGTAAGTTTCTATTTTTACAGGGAGTTTTAAGCTGAAGTAATTGACACTCAACCCACTTTGATTGTCATACCGGAGTTGAATTTCGCCATTTTCTAAACAATCGCCATAAAAGTTCCCCAACATTGGGGCAAGAACTCGCTCTCTCAGGTTTTCATAAGGATGATTCCAGTCAATATCGAAGTAGTCAAAATACTCGGAATTTGACCCATTTTCTAGAATGTCCATCAGGAATTGATTCTGGCTATCATAAGCCATGTGGTTGGGAACAATATCCTGTACCCATCCCATGTCATAATTCTTGATTTCACTCACCAAGGCTTCAAATTCTTCTTGCGTTCCAAGTTCCGGATTCAGTTGTGTGGGATCAACAACATCGTAGCCATGAGTGCTACCTTCTCTTGCCTTGAAAATGGGCGAAGCGTAAACATCGGAAATTCCTAATTCAGCGAGATAAGCAATCACTTTTTTGGCTGAATCAAAGGGAAAAGCTGCGTTAAATTGAATTCGGTAAGTAGCTGCTGGAATCCGCATGATGTGATTTTGATTCCTCAATGATATTTTTAATTTTGTCAGGTGAACAGTACTTGCTCTACAGTGCTGACTCTACAGTGACGACTGACGAAGCCAAGCTTCAATCGTCTCGTTATCATCAGTTTGATAATCAGGATTGAAAAGCTCCGCCTCGTGTATTATCCTGCGATTTCGTAGAGAATGATACTCTGTGGTTTTATGGTCAATTCTTGGTTTGGCGTGATTTTTTCAGGTAAGGTGGAACCAGAACCCATCCACTGAGCATCGGAAGAGTCTAAAATCTTTTGCCAGTTGCCACTTGGTAGATTAGCTGTAAAAGTGACCTCTTTCTGATTGAAGTTCATGATGGAGTATATCTGGCTAGTTTCACTCCAACGACGAAGGAATAAAATTTTATCTGCTTCAATGCTGGATGCTTCTAGAGTATTTTTGTCTAGTTTTTTCAAAGCGGGAATGCTTCTGCGGAACTGTATGAGTTGCTGATAAAATTCCCAAAGAGCTTTGTGTTTGCCTTCTTTTCGCTTTTCCCAGTTAAGCTGACACCTCTGGAAGGTTTCAGGGCTTTGAGGGTCTTGCATTTCGCCTCGACCGACAAATACTTTAAATTCTTCTTCTTTGCTCTTGCGAATGGCTTCAATCAAGTCCTTATCTGAATGACTAATAAAGTAAAAGAAAGGCGCTTCCTCACCATACTCTTCCCCCATAAAAAGGAAGGGGACAAAGGGAGATAGAAAAATAGCCGCCGCAGCTAGCTTCAGCCCTTCTAAGGAAACAAGCTGAGATAATCTTTCTGCTAAGACGCGATTACCGATTTGGTCGTGAGTCTGGGTAAAGACAATGAATCGATATCCTGGTTCGTCTTTAGAATAACTGCCATGACGACGTTTTCTATGAGAAGCGTATTGCCCAGAGTAAATAAAGCCTTCCTTGAAAGATTTTTCAAGTTGCTCAACCTTTCCGAAATCCTCATAATACCTGTCATTTTCTCCCGTGAGTAATGTATGCAATGCGTGGTGAAAATCGTCATTCCACTGTGCATCTATTCCATAGCCACCTACTTCTTTGGGTCGAATAACTCGGACATCGTTTAAATCACTTTCTGCTATTAGATAAAATTTTCTTCCTTGTTGCTGGGAAAAATAAGCGACTTGGTCTGCCATTTCCTGCAATAAGGGTCTAGCCCCCATCTCAAAAATACCCTGAATGGCATCTAATCTTAGACCATCTATGTGATATTCTTGGAGCCAGTAAAGAGCATTTTCTAAGCAAAAATCACGGACGCCATCGCTATATTTGTCATCAAAATTCATTGCTTCTCCCCAATCACCGCGATATTTGGTGGTGAAGTAGGGAGCAAAGTCTCGGAAATAATTTCCTTCAGGACCTAGGTGATTGTAGACAACATCTAAGATGACTGAAATACCGTATTGGTGACAAGCATCGACGAGTTTTTTAAGTCCTTCGGGGCCACCATAAGAATTCTGTACGGCAAAGGGAAACACGCCATCATATCCCCAGTTTCTTTCACCGGGAAATTGGGCAACTGGCATAATTTCAATAGCATTAATACCTAATTCCCTTAATTCTGCAAGTCTGGGGATTATTGCCTCAAAAGTGCCTTCTGGGGTGAAGGTGCCGACGTGTAATTCGTAGATAATGGTTTCATCTAAGGGGATGCCAGACCAATCCGTATCGTTCCAGACAAAAGTGCTAGAATCGATAACTTGAGAAGGGGCGTGTACCCCCTTCGGTTGATATCTTGAAGCTGGGTCGGGTCTATCAATTGCTCCGTCGAGTTTATAGTAGTAAAGCGTTCCTGGTTCAATCCCTGAAGCTTTGACTTTCCAGTAGCCTTCTTCATCCTGTTGCATGGTGAGAAGGCGTTCTTCAGGAGAAACAATTTGTACGGCTACTGTATGAAGAGTAGGTGCCCAAACGGTAAATTCACAATTTCCGTTGCCCAAGTAACAAGCGCCAATTCTCACCTTTAATTAGCCTCGCTGTTAAGAGTATTTATTGCCTGATGGCGAAGTCGCGTTAACGTATCCCAGAATATAGTTACGGTTAGTTACGTAGAACTGCCATAGGGTGTATTTTTATTTACTCAATTAGCGATCGCGCATATCACCTTACTGACCTCCAGAGATGCCAGAAGGCTAAAAGCCACGCTATTAGAGTCAGAAATCACTTCCCTCTGTACTTGTGGCTAAGCTTAGTGGCATCTTGAAATGGGGGGATTGGGAAAAATGTTATGCAAACAATGAGGATTCCTTTTCAATTGATTTGGGTCGTGGTGGCAATCTGCGTGCTGCCTAGCTTGCTGAATTTGTTGGGAGTGGATTTTGCCTCACAGAAGCATCCCTTCGAGGTGCCAGGGACGGTGGGAAGGTCTCCCCGCGAATTGATCGAGGCGATGCACTACACGCTCTCCGGGAGCTTTCTGCACACTCTTCTGGAGTGGAGTGCGTTCTGTATCGCCATATCCATTCTTATTTTGTCTTTGATTCACTTCAGCCTGAAGCGCGATGCTGTCATGCTCATGATTGGCATGGCAATTTTTGGCGCGGGGTGCATGGACACCTTTCATGCCTTAGCCGCCGACCGATTGATCGAGGGGATGGCAGATAGCCAAAATCTAATTCCCTTGACTTGGGCAATCTCCCGACTTTTCAATGCTTTGATTCTACTGGGAGGTGCGGGAATTTTTCTGGTGACGAAACCAGGAAAGTGGCAGGGAGGCGCGGCTTTTGTTGCGATCGCTAGTTTATCCTTGGTTATTGCTTCTTATACAATTATCTATCTCTGCACCCATAGCGTCATACCGACAACTGTTTTCCCATCGATTGTCACTCGTCCTTGGGATATCCCCCCCCTTTTATTTTTTATATTTGCAGGTTTTTTTGTTTTTCCTCGCTTTTATGATGCTTATCCTAGCCATTTTTCTTTAGCACTAGCGATTAGCGTGATTCCCCAAATTGCCGCTCAATGTCACATGGCTTTTGGGTCAACTGCGTTGTTTGATAACCATTTCAATATTGCCCATTTTCTCAGAAATATTGCTTACATCATCCCTTTGATTGGCTTGAATTCGGAGTATATTCATACCGTTCGCGAAGAAGCCTTAACGGTTGACAAGTTAGAAGCAACCCAAAAAATATTATTAGATAAAACTAAACAGTTAGAACTAATTAATCTTGAGCTGCAAAAACAAATTGCTGAGCGCCAGCAAGTAGAAGAAGAATTGCACCGTTCCAACATCGAGCTAGAAAGAAGAGTTGAGGAACGGACAGCAGAAATTAGACAGACAAATGACTTGTTGCTGATTGAAGTTGCTGAGCGCAAGCAAGGTGAAAATCGCTACCGAGAAAAATCCCAAGAGCTAAAAAATACTCTGCTTGACCTCCAGAAAACTCAAGCTCAACTGATTCAAACTGAAAAAATTTCCAGCCTCGGTCAATTAGTGGCTGGAGTGGCTCACGAAATTAATAATCCAATTAACTTTGTTCACGGCAATATAAACTATGCCTGTGAATATGTGAATAGTTTACTGTATTTGTTACACCTTTACCGAAAGCAATACCCACCCACACCTGAAATCGAAGAAGAAATTGAAGCAAGCGACTTAGATTTTATCATTGAGGATTTGCCAAAGTTACTAAAATCAATGCACCTGGGAGTTGAACGGATTCGGGAAATTGTGCAGTCTCTACGTTCCTTTTCTCGCGCCGACCAAGCGGAAATGAAGCCGGTTGATATTCACGAAGGCATTGATAGCACCTTACTGATTTTGCAATATCGACTGAAAGCGATCGCTGGCGGTCCCATGATTACCGTGAGCAAAGAATATGGCAATTTGCCATTAGTTGAATGTTACGCGGGACAGTTGAATCAAGTGTTTATGAATCTGCTGAGTAACGCGATTGATGCAGTGGAAGAGTCAGTCGCCAAGGAGAAAATATCTTGTCTTTTACCAACCATCAAAATTAGCACCGCTGTTGAAGACGAAAATAAAGCGGTGATTCGCATTGCTGACAATGGGCCGGGGATGACAGAAGACGTGTGTTCTCATCTATTTGACGCCTTTTTTACAACGAAGCCGGTGGGAAAAGGCACCGGCTTAGGATTGTCTATTAGTTATCAGATTGTGGTAGAAAAACATGGTGGCAGTATGGAGTGTGTTTCTGCACCCGGACAAGGGGCAGAGTTCGTCATTAAGATTCCGATTTGGCAGAACAAGATATAGCAACTCTCAATGATTCGAGAAGTCTGGGATCTATCTCGGCAGAGGCGACTAGCATAGAGTTGAGTATTGAGAAGCGCGAGATAAACAGATGAATTTTTGTAGCGATAATGTCACCGGAATTTCGCCGGAAATTATGGCAGCGATCGCTGCCGCTAATCAGGGTACCACCATGCCTTATGGTGATGATGAATATACCCAGCGCTTGTCAGCCCAGTTCACGGAATTGTTTGAGACAGATGTGACCGTTTTCCCCGTCGCCACGGGTTCTGCTGCTAATGCCCTTGCCCTGTCTGTTATTGCACCCCCCTTTGGGGCGATTTATTGCCATCGCCAATCTCATATCAACCTGGATGAATGCGGGGCACCCGAATTTTATACTGGCGGCGCAAAGCTAGTGACACTTGATGGCGCAGATAGCAAGATTCGCGCTGCTGACTTGGCTGCTGCGCTGGCAAAAGCGGGTGCTGGCGTCGTCCATCACGTACAGCCTGCTGCGGTAAGCTTGACTCAGGCAACGGAAGCTGGAACTATCTATCAGCCAGAGGAAATTTCCCAGATTGCCGAAATTGCCCATACCCACAATTTGGGTTTACACATGGATGGTGCCCGTTTTGCGAATGCAGTAGTTAGCTTGGGTTGTTCTCCGGCGGATATCACTTGGCGGGTTGGGGTTGATGTACTATCGTTTGGAGCGACTAAAAATGGTGCGATGGCAGCAGAAGCCGTCGTCTTTTTTAATCGAGATTTTGCCAAAACTTTCGCCTATCGTCGCAAGCGCAGCGGGCATCTCTTTTCAAAGATGCGGTTTTTATCTGCCCAGTTGGAAGCTTACATCAAAGATAATTTGTGGCTGAAAAATGCTGCCCATGCTAACCAAATGGCTAAGAAATTAGCGCACGGGCTAACAGCGCTACCAGGAATGAACCTGTGCTACCTGGTTGCAGCAAATGAAATTTTTATTCAGTTGCCAGAGGAAGTTATCCAAGGGCTTCTTACCGAGGGTTTCCAATTTTATCGCTGGGAGGGGGAATATTCCTCAACCGTGCGATTAGTAACCGCTTTCAACACTAAGGAAGAGGATGTGACTGCCTTTATTGAGGCGGCACGGACACACTGTGTTTCTCCACCGCTCGTTTCTCCTGCTACTAAGTAGGTGGAATTAATTATTTGTAGGATGGATTAGCCATAGGAAGCATTCGCGTTTTAATCTTGTTGGTTATACCCAAGTATTTCTGCGCGAATGCGAAAGCCCCTACAGGAGTTTAAGAGATGTGGATAAAGCATAGAATTTTTAGCCGGGAGGGTATTCCTTTCCCTAGTTTAGGATTTCGTTCCCCGCAAGAGAGCCGAGTATTCGTGAAATGAACGTTGCGGCGCACCCGCAATAGAGAATAGCGATTTTGCTTGGGAAGACGCATTATCGAGTAAGAATTCCAGTTGTTGAACGGCTTCTGGTGGCGTCTGCTGTCGTGCTGTCCAATCTAAGAAATCAATCGGTAGATGCCATTGTTTTATCGCAGTAAAGGGCATCCCAATACTTTCGCCAGCCGCTTGCCACTCAGAGATCATCCAATTCCAACTATGAGAAGGATCGCGTAGTTTCTCCACCTGATTGATAAATTCTGCCAAGGTAATATCTTCCGGTGAAATTATGTCTACAACCAGAAACTTCCCCCCCGGTTTTAGCACTCGAAAAACCTCACTCAGCGCGGGTTTCAAATGAGGAAAATGATGAGCGACATAGCGGCAAGTCACAATATCAAACTGCTCATCGGCAAAGGGGAGTGTTGTCGCATTGGCTTCCTGAAAATGCACGTTATTCAAGCCTCGTGCCGCTGCTTGCCGCGATGCCTCCGTTAACATTTTCTGGCTTAAATCAATGCCAATAACTTCGCGAACGTGGGGGGCAAAAGCAAACCCAGTATGTCCTCCCGCGCACCCTACATCAAGTACACTCATCTGTGATGTTGGCTCCGCTGCCTGCACCATCAGCTTCAGATCGTGCCCTTGCGCGAAAATGGGTGATGTACTATAGGCATTTGCGGCGCGGTCAAATTGCTCTCGGATTGTTTCTTCCGGCTTCATTTTTGACTCCTAAAATAGGTCTTGTAAAATTCTCTCTTCTCTTACTCTGCGCCCTCTGCGTCCTCGGCAGTTCGTTTTTTCCCACCTACGGGAAATCCGATGAAATTAGTGTTTTTAGCTCTAAGCGAATCAGATTGAGAAGCGATCGCTTTCTATGCCATCTTTCTGTATCATCACCGCCCGATGCCACCAATGCCGATAGCACGCAAAGCTTTAAAACACTCTCAACCCAGCAATCTCAGCGTCTCAATCGCCCGACTCGGAATCAGCAGCATCTGTAGAGACGGGCATCACCAGCACCTTATCAACCCGATTGCCATCCATATCCATCACTTCAAAACGCCAGCTACCCAGCTGAAAATGGTCAGCAGCCGTAGGAATTTTCCCTAAATGGGTAATCATAAAGCCGCCCATTGTGTGATAATTGCCTTTTTGCGTTCCCGGCAATTCCTCAATATCTAATATTTCAAAAAACTCTTCCACTGACAACATTCCATCAATCAACCACGAACCATCTTCGCGCTGTACGGCTGGAGGAGATGTCTTACTATCGATTTCTACATCACCAACGATTTCTACTAAGATGTCGTTGAGCGTAACCAATCCCTGAGTGACGCCGTATTCATCTACAACCAGCGCCATGTGAGTGCCGGTTTGCTTGAACAATTCCAGAACTTTCAACCCTCCGGTACTTTCAGGCACAAATACCGGCTGTTTCAACGAGATCGTTAGGTCAAGCTGTTGTCCGGACAGGCAGCGCCCTAATAGGTCGGTCACGGGAATGATGCCCAAAACATTATCCAGCACTCCCTGACAGACGGGAAATCGGGAATAGGCGCTGTTTATAATCTTGCATTTATTTTCTTCTTGAGAATCTTCTAGGTCAAGCCAGACAATATCCGGTCGGGGTGTCATTAACGCACTCACGGGTCGGTCTCCTAGGCGAAACACTCGTTCCACCATGTCTTGTTCCGCTGCCTCAAAGGTTCCCGCCTCCGTGGCTTGCTCGATTAAAGCTGTAATATCGTGTTCGGTGATTTCACCATCGGTAGACGGTCTGATGCCCAACAGCCTCACCATCATATCTGTGGAGGTACTCAATAGATAAACAACTGGGGCGGCAATAGTAGCCAACATCCGCATCGGGATAGCAACGGCGGAAGCAATCCGTTCCGGATAATTTAAAGCCAGCCGCTTGGGCACTAGTTCGCCAATAATCAGCGTCAGATAAGTGATGATCAGAATGGCGATCGCTGATGCGATCGCGTTTTTATACGGAGCGATCCAGGCAATCAACCCTAATAGAGGGGTAAGGCTTTTGGCGATGGTTCTTTCGCCGAAAGCACCGGAGATAATTGCTAGGAGGGTTATCCCTACCTGAACAATCGCCAAAAACTGATTCGGGGAATTCGCCAGTTCCAAGGCAGCGCGTGCTTTGACATCCCCTTGGTTAGCCAGCTGTTGCAGCCTCACCTTCCTAGCCGAGACGATAGCTAACTCTGACATCACAAAGATGCCATTGGCAACGATCAGGAGCAAAACAATCAGAAATTCGGTAGTAGGGGTCATTTGTAAAGATGTCAGTAGTATCGGCGAACGGTGCCTAAAGTGGAAGAAGGGGCGATCCCCAAAGTTGGTTTTTGAAAACCAGAGAACGACGTGCCCACCCCAATATCGGAACCTGGGGTTCCCCAAAAAAGCAGTAGCTATAGAGAAAGTAGCATTTTGTGTAAAGCAGAAATCTATCGATAGAGCAGTCTCGATTTGAACTGCCTTCTAAAATGATGGAGGTAGGGAGATATACTCCTGCCTTTTTATCAGAACGAATTAAGCATTTCCTCCAACTGATGGCATTTTCTTCTATTATTCGTGCCCTAGGGCGATCGCCTCTTACGACAGAACTCCTTTCTAAGCTCAACCAACAACGGTATCTACAGCTCAACGGAATTCCCCGTTTTCCAAAGGGATTGGTGGCTTCTGCCCTCGCCCAAGCCCAAGGGCAGAATTTGTTCGTAGTCTGTGCCACCCTGGAGGAAGCCAGCCGTTGTTGCGCTCAACTGGAAGCAATGGGTTGGCAGACGGTACATTTTTATCCGACTTCTGAAGCGTCGCCCTACGAACCATTCGATCCCGAATCAGAGATGACTTGGGGACAGATGCAGGTATTGGCAGACTTAGTCAGGGCGGAGGTGACAGGACTGAGGACTGAGGAAATCCCTCAGGAGTCCAAAGGAAATTCTCCGCCTCTGACTTCTAGCACTTCTTCCCCCTCACCCCCTGCTTCCCAGCCCTTCGTTAACAGTCCTCAGTCAGCAGTGAAGATGGCGATTGTGGCGACAGAACGATCGCTGCAACTTCATTTACCGCCGCTTGAAGCTTTTAAGCCTTACTGCATCACCCTAGAACGCGGGCAGAGTTGGGATTTAGACGCCTTTAGCAAGAAGGTCGCGACTCTGGGATACGAACGGGTGCCTTTGGTGGAAATGGAGGGGCAGTGGAGTCGGCGCGGGGATATTATCGATGTGTTTCCGGTGTCGGCTGAGTTGCCGGTGCGTTTGGAATGGTTCGGGGATGAGCTGGATCAGATGCGGGAGTTCGATCCGGCGACGCAGCGATCGCTTGATAAGATTGAGCGATTGGTGTTGACTCCGACTGATTTTAGTCCAATTGTGAAAGCGGCGTTAGAAGATACGAACCGCACTAGCGAAGCCATGCGCGTTAGCGCTTTAGACGCCCTAGCGAAGCGGGGCGAAGCCCTGGACGCGAAGGAAAAGAGGGAAGAAGAACCAGAGAAGACTACGCGGCGGTTGTTGGGGGTGGCTTTTGAGAAACCGGCTTCTTTGTTGGATTATTTGCCAGAAAATACGCTAATTGCGATTGATGAACCGGAGCAATGTCGCGCCCATAGCGATCGCTGGGTGGAACACGCTGAAGAACAATGGACAATTGCGAATGGGAAGGAGCAATTACCAAAAATCCACCGCAATTTTGATGAATCTTTAGCGGCGGCGGAACGGTTTGTACGGCTGTATTTATCTGAACTGGTTGAATCCTCAGTTCTCAATCCTCAATCCTCCGCCCTCAATCTGGCTAGTCGTCCGGTTCCGGTAACGCCGCATCAGTTTGCTAAGATTGCGGAAACTTTGCGGAATGAGCGCGATCGCAGTTTCTCGATCTGGATCGTTTCTGCACAGCCTTCGCGTTCTGTGTCGCTGCTCCAAGAACACGATTGTCCGGCGCAATTTGTTCCCAATCCCCACGATTATCCGGCGATTGACAAGTTACAACTCCAGAAGACGCCGGTGGCGGTAAAATATTCCGGGATCGCGGAACTGGAAGGATTTATTCTGCCGACTTTCCGGTTGGTGGTGGTGACAGACAGGGAATTTTTTGGACAGCATTCTCTGACAAGTCCCAGCTATATCCGCAAGCGTCGTCGGGCGGCGTCTAAGCAAGTCGATCCCAACAAGTTGCGCCCCGGTGATTATGTGGTTCATCGAAATCACGGGGTCGGTAAGTTTTTGAGACTGGAAAGTCTTACCGTTAATAACGAAACCCGCGAGTATTTGGTCGTGCAGTACGCAGATGGTTTACTGCGAGTGGTGGCAGACCAGGTGGGTGCGATGTCTCGGTTTCGCGCCACTGAGGGGAAACCGCCGGAACTCAATCGAATGTCCGGGAAGGCGTGGGAAGCTACGAAGAATAAAGTCCGCAAGACGATTAAGAAGTTGGCGGTGGACTTGCTGAAGTTGTATGCTCAGCGATCGCAGCAACAAGGTTTTGTTTATCCAGCGGATTCGCCTTGGCAAGAAGAATTAGAGGATTCTTTCCCCTACCAACCGACGCCAGATCAGTTGAAGGCGGTGCAGGATGTGAAGCGGGAAATGGAAAGCGATCGCCCGATGGATCGGTTGGTGTGCGGTGATGTCGGTTTCGGCAAGACAGAAGTTGCCATCCGCGCCATATTTAAGGCGATTACCGCTGGGAAGCAAGTTGCTTTCCTCGCCCCGACGACGATTCTGACTCAGCAGCACTACCACACCCTCAAAGAGCGTTTCGCCCCTTACCCGATTGAGGTGGGTTTACTCAACCGCTTCCGCAGTGCGGAGGAACGCCGCAATATTATCAAACGACTGGCGACGGGAGAATTAGATGTTGTCGTTGGCACTCACCAACTCTTAAGTAAGGAGATTCGTTTCCGCGATTTAGGGTTATTGGTGGTGGATGAAGAACAGCGGTTTGGCGTCAACCAGAAGGAAAAAATCAAATCTTTGAGAACCCAGTTGGATGTGCTGACTCTCAGCGCCACGCCGATTCCCCGGACGCTTTATATGTCCCTGTCGGGAATCCGCGAAATGAGTTTGATTACCACGCCGCCACCGTCTCGGCGTCCGATTAAAACTCACTTGGCATCCTACGATCCCGAAGCGATCCGCACGGCGATTCGCCAAGAACTCGACCGGGGGGGACAGGTGTTTTATGTCGTGCCGCGAGTCGAGGGAATTGAAGAAACTGCCACGAAGTTGCGGGAAATGGTGCCAGGAACCCGGCTTGCGATCGCTCACGGTCAATTAGACGAATCGGAGTTAGAAGCGACGATGCTTGCCTTCAGCGCTGGGGAAGCGGATATCCTCGTCTGTACCACGATTATTGAATCCGGTTTAGATATCCCCAGAGTCAACACCATCTTGATTGAAGATGCCCATAAATTTGGTTTATCCCAGCTGTACCAATTACGCGGACGGGTGGGACGTGCTGGCATCCAAGCTCACGCATGGCTATTTTATCCCAAGCACAAGGCGCTCTCAGATGCTGCACGGCAACGGTTACGAGCCATTCAGGAATTCACGCAGTTGGGTTCTGGCTATCAACTTGCCACGCGCGATATGGAAATCAGGGGCGTCGGTAACTTATTGGGTGCGGAACAATCGGGGCAGATGAATACCATTGGTTTCGACCTTTATATGGAAATGTTGGAAGAAGCGATTCGCGAAATTCGCGGACAGGAGATTCCCCAAGTTGACGATACGCAGATTGACTTGCAGCTAACGGCATTTATCCCCGCTGATTACATCCCCGATTTGGATCAAAAGATGAGCGCTTACCGGGCAGTGGCGGCAGCGAATTCTAAGGAGGAATTAGTGAGTATTGCCGCAGAATGGAGCGATCGCTACGGGAGTATCCCCAAATCTGCAACTCAGTTGTTGCGGGTGATGGAACTCAAACAACTGGCGAAAAAACTCGGCTTTAGCCGGATCAAACCAGAAAGTAAGCAACACGTTATCCTAGAGACACCGATGGAGGAACCCGCCTGGAACCTGCTCAAAGATAATTTGCCAGAACACCTGAAAACTCGCTTTGTCTACACCCCCGGTAAAGTCACCGTCCGCGGTTTGGGGGTATTGCCTGCCGAGCAGCAGACGGAACATCTGATTACTTGGTTGGGTAAGATGCAAGGGGCACTCCCAGAACCGGCACTCGTCTAATTTATCAAAGAGTCTTAGCGCGAGTCTTAGCGCCCGATTTGCAGGGTTAAAAAGTTGAAAATTGGATACCAATAAATCGGGAAAATCGGTAGCGTCAAAACTTTTCTCTTTCCCTCTGCAAATCTTTTGTTACTTTTGCTACCAATCCTCTATCAATCCCAGGAAAGATAATGAACAAATAGCACTCAAAAAAATTACCCCGCTGGATACTTCCGCATTGACTGAATACTTAGTTTAAATGTAATTAATAGATGCAGTACAGCCAAGCGAATCCTGAAACTTACTGAAAGCAGAAATTCCGGAACATTTGTTTAACTTATCTAACTTCTGTTCTTTTCTAATTGGCTTGGTCTGGCATTTCATGATTTTAACCAGTCGAGAAATAAACTTAGATTCAGCCTCTAAGCAATCTCATCTGAGGTATTTTGACGTGCCATTTGTTGAATTGCTGATTATTTCATCAAATCTTTAAAAATCCTGATAGAATTTGTTCGTAGTTTTATGAAACATTTCTTTAGGGTTTGTATCTTGGAAATAGGGATGAGCAAATACTCAAGCAACCGGAAAACATAAGGGTGAACCTAATGAGTATGATCTGCACAGACAAACAGCCGAATACCCTAGAAAGTATTGCCCTCGCTTCGGCAGAGAGCGTACAAGCAGCTAAAGTCGTTCGCTCGCCCAAAAAGCAGCCATTCGATCTACTGCGCCCACTCCGTCAATGGCTGGACGGAATTGAGATTTCTGACCGTCAAATGGCTGAGCGTCTCGCAAAGGCGATTCCGGCACAGTGCCCCTTTGAGCGCGATATCAAGCTATTTGGTCACAAAGTAGGACATATTCCTCCCTTGTGCAAACTGAATCCGTTTTATGACCAACTGGTTGGCTTGCGTTTTCGGGCGCTTTGTTATCTAGTCGATCAATGTGGTGTGGATATCCAGTCCTACATCTAGAAAAAGCTAGAGCAAATTGTGCTGAGACAAGCATACGCTCATCAGGCGATCGCTTGATAGAAGTAAAGGTTAAGCATCAACCCAGTCAATCGCACCTCACTCATTTGGGCGTCTCCGCTAGACCCATTTGGATGAAAGAAGTTTCCGAATTTTCCTACACTTACGACGATCCGGAAACTTGCTAGTTTTTAGAAGAGGATGTCACGGCAATGGCGTCAGATGGACAGCCTGTGTAAAGGGCAAAAGGCGAATGAGTAATATTTCCTGCCAGGATTCCTCGCACTTGCAAACTTGAGCGCAACGTTAGAAAGCATTATTCAGCTTGGATAATTTGAGGAGTTTCAGCCCGGTAACGCTGCCAACTGCGACTCAATTTCATCCGGATTGAGCTTTTGACCGATAAAGACTAACTGAGTTTGCCGAGTTTCCTCTGGTTGCCAAGGACGGTCATAAAATTGATCGAATCGCGTTCCCACTCCTTGTAATACCAGCCGCATCGCTTTATTGGGAACAGCCACAAATCCCTTGATTCGATAGATTTCCTGTTGTTGCACTAACGCTTCCAACTGTTTTTGCAGTTTCTGGGGATCGAAAGCACGGTTTAAAACCACTTGAGTTGAGGTAATTTCTTCATCGTGATCGTGGTCTTCTTCAGTGTCGTGATGACTGGGACGATTATCTAAGTTGTCTTCTACGGCACTCTGGAAGCCCAGGAGAACCTCCGGATCTAATTTTCCGCGATCGCTAGCTACCATCTTGACAGCACGAGACAGTTCTCGTTCAATTAACTCTACGACCTCAGCCTGCTGCGTAGCATTCACCAGATCGGTTTTATTCAACACCACCAAATCCGCACACGCTAGCTGATCTTCAAAAAGTTCTTGCAATGGGGTTTCGTGTTCTAGATTGGGATCTTCCTGGCGCTGTGCGTCCACCGCTTCGGGATCGCTGGCAAACGTTCCCGCCGCCACTGCTTCGCAATCCACGACTGTAATCACAGCATCTACTGTAGCTGCATTGCGAATTTCGGGCCAGCGAAATGCCTTCACTAGCGGCTTCGGTAACGCCAATCCCGATGTCTCTACTAAAATGCAGTCCAGGCTATCTCTGCGCTTCAGTAGTTCTAGCATCGTCGGCAAGAATTCTTCCTGAACCGTACAGCACAAGCAACCATTGGTTAATTCAACAATATTGCTGGTGCTGTCGGCTTCTTCTTCTGGACAGTAGCCACAAGAACGTAGCAATTCGCCATCAATCCCCAGTTCGCCAAATTCGTTGACTAAAACGGCGATGCGGCGTCCTTGATTGTTCTGTAGCAGGTGGCGAATCAGAGTTGTTTTACCACTCCCTAAGAAGCCGGTGATGACAGTGACGGGAATTTTGGTAGCCATTGTTGGAAAGGTTTTGGGTTTTGAATTCATCATTCAGTACCAAGGCGGCGAGGGCGGATCTCCGTTTCTTTACGAGTGCCTTGTATACACGATTGACTATTCTAGGCTGAAAGCTGAAATTTAGGTGGATTGCGCGAGCGCTCTAGGGCGATCGCATCTAAATTCTGGATGTCTTTCCCCAGCAGAATCTCATCATTAGATAAATATAAAAACTAAATGCTTGAACCCCTTGTGTAGCAGCTATTTCAAAAATAAGAGACGTTTTCTGTACTACCTTGGCAGGCAATCTGCTTGTTCTTTTGGTGATGCGAGTCTATTAATAACAAATAAGATACAGTTATCTCCATCAGCCGGTGCAATGTGAGTGTATTCCCCTTCACGGGCTAAAAGATAGTGGATGGTGAACAGGCTCTATATTAAATCCAACCTTTTACCTCAGCATCAGTAAGCGATCGCTCCAATTCCAAATACTCGCTTTTAGCCGCTTGCCGCCTATGTTTCATCATCACCACTTCTCCTGCACCCCTGGTATAAAAGCGTCATTCAAGGCAATGATTTCCACTTGTTTTCACGAAAAAACATTGAAAATTTGTATACATAGCTACTTATTTTTTTAATTCAAAGAAAGATATTGAGGTTATTATTTTTACTTGTTTTGATGAGAAAATATTAATATTCATGCACATGAATACTCAATCCATTTATCTAAAGATATTATTGAAAAAATTCCTGACACTGGCACGTAGAGGTCAATAATTTATGGCTTACGAACGAGTCTCCAAACGCTCCTCTGGGAATTCTCACATCCATAAAAAAGATTCTCGCTGGACTACCCCTGCGATGCCAGTGCAAGCTAAACCAGTTTCTGCGTCGCCACAAGAGCAGGAAATGCCCAGCTACACTCCACTACCCGCTGACTGGGTGACTAATAATAACTTGATGCGGAGTCTGTCAGGGGCGGGAGTAGTCCAGCGTCAGGAAGAGTCGGGCAAAGAGGAGCTAGAACCGATTCAGGCGAAGCTTACCATTGGTCAGCCCGGAGATAAATATGAGCAGGAAGCTGACCAAACAGCACAGCAAGTCGTAAATCAGATTAATGCACCAGCTCCCCAGCAATCATCTCAAGCTGAAACTCTCCAGCGCGAGGAAATGCCTGAAGAGGAAGAACTTCAGATGAAACCAGCATCCGGTATTATCCAGCGTGAGGAAATGCCTGAAGAGGAAGAACTTCAGATGAAACCAGAGGTACACCGTCAGTCTGATGGTGGTGGAATGAATGCTACGCCTGACTTGGAAGCATCTATTCAACAGGCTAAAGGGAGTGGACAACCCCTGGCAGACAATATCCGGGAACCGATGGAGAAGGCATTTGGGGCAGATTTCAGCGGCGTTAACATCCATACTGATGCCCATTCTGACCAACTTAATCAATCAATTCAGGCTAAGGCTTTTACGACGGGGCAGGATGTGTTCTTTCGGCAGGGGGCGTATGCTCCGGGGAGTCGCGGGGGGCAGGAGTTGATTGCTCATGAGTTGACCCATGTGGTGCAGCAGAATGGCGGGGCAGTGCAGCGATCGCCTCAGCCACAGGAGCAGCACCAGCAAACCTCAACCACTGAAACTCTATCCAAATTGACCATTCAACGGGCCAATAATCCTAAGCCAAGATCCACAAAAGCCCAATCCAAAATAAAATCGAAGATTGAAGATGCCTTTGATGAGTCAAACTCAACAGAATTTGCGAAACAGGCGGCAGAGCTTTACGCTGACTCTCCTGATTATTTTGTCAGCCTGTTAGTCTACAAAATTAAAAAACATACCAGTAAAGGAAATGAATCCAAGCTCAATTATTGGTATATCCGTAGCCCAGAAGAAGCCAAGGAGAAAGCCTTAGTAATTTTAGAGTCTGGGGTATCTGATGACCCAATCGAAATAACGGCAGAACTCAAGAAAGTTATTGAGACGAAAGATACTCATTTAGCAAAACGTATCTCTGCAAAGTTATTTGCAGCTGATAAGGTAGGCTTCTTCCAGTTCTTTTATGATAGCCATGTAGCAGCCGGAACGGATACAGAAAAACATAATACACTCGGCTATTCCCATATGCATCACATGGAAATGTTCAAAATGGGTTTAGAAAAAGCGAACGTGATTGTCACCAAAACCTATGCAAATCAGGCTGCAGACCTAAAGATTTCTGAACTGGTTGAACTAGCAAAGAAAGTCAACGGAGAATTTTTGATTAACAATGTGCTTGACTCTCTTAAGGCAGGTGACCAAATCATTGACATTCTCAAAAGCCAGGAACTTTTGGCAGAGATTAAGAAAAGCTCCCCCGATGCTTATGCCGCATTTGTAGAACGTACACCGCAACTCAAACTGATTAAGTACGTTGAAGATCAAGTTGAGGAAAAAGCCATTGACTCGACGGCGGTAGACAGCATTATTCAAGAAATTTTCAATGCTTTTATCAATAATAAAGGCATTGATATTACCTACTGTACGAATACCTTTGACCCCAATAAAGACATTCTTGGCGGAGGTACAGAAAAGTCTAAAGATGCACGTAAACAAAAAATCGATATGATGATTACAATGGGTGCAGCAGCCCCGATTGCCCCCGCGACTCAATGCCATTTCTTGCTCAATGCTTTGAAAGATTTATTTGAGTCGTATCCCGGTTTACAGGCAGCAACCGATAACAGTGGCAGAATCAAAGGCACATTGCTTACCCAGCCGCTAGACACGCTCCCAGGCGGCCTTATCAAAAACGACTTTGGCGGAAACGTTTTTTTGGAGGACGGAACGCCGACCAAACAAATTTTATTCACAGGGGACGACGACGGTAAAGACTCTCACTCGTGGATTGTGGCGAACAATATCGCCTATGACCCTGTACTAGGGACACAGGGCGCAGCGGTGACAGCTTCAAAAGACGGTGAGTTCGAGGTTCTAAAAACGCCTAAATTGGTCTTTAAGGAACAAGGTGTAGAACGTTACATCGTCAAGGTCACGCCAGAGGTTTCAAAAACACTCGGTATAACAGTCCAAACCCCTGGAAATGCGTATGGCTTTGGGACTGCGTATATCCTCACAAATAATTGGCAAAGGTTCTATCCGGAGGACTAAGTGCGATCGCCGAGCTTGTAGGGTACCTCGTGAGACACCCTACTTATTTACCAGATGCCCAACTTGGTGGCTCAATGCTTTTACTGTCCATTCCCCCAATCTGGCGCATAAATAATCACTATCCCCTGGTGGTAATGTCTAACTACAGTGAAAATGGTCATGCAGCAGCACAAAGGCATCAATTGAAAAAGGGTACTGTTGACGCACCGATTCGATTGCTGCTCGAAGAGATGTACAAGCCACTGCGCTGCATAGCCAATCTTGGCGTTGATAGGTAACCTGAGTAATAAAGTAAGTACCGTCATCAACGTGAGTCTTCTATAATTTGATATCTGAATAATGTGTGGACTGTATTATTAGAGTTCCTAGTTGTAGGCTGCGTCGAGATGCGCCCTATGACATGCGATCGCGTTTACCTTGTTCAGGAAGGAGGAGAGGATGCGATCGCTCCAATTCTTGACTCTGTTGCTTACTTTATCAATCGGTTATTAGAGCCTATGCAAAAAATAGGATAAGAAGTGTTTATAGCGGTTCTTATGTTGAGCTAAATACGCTCGTAGGTGCGTTGTGAAGCGATGCCCCTACCATAAATTGTCTTGGATAAAAGTGAGAACCGCTATAAACTATAGATGAACGCAGATATTCAGCTCGCCCAAGGACTTTTTGGATAAGTTATAAGTCACTGGGTAGAGATAAACGTAACTCACGCTCGTGCTTCGTGGTTCATAGTTCGCAAGTAATTTTCTATTCCCCGATGAACTATGAACCGTTTCATTACTTAGATTGTTTTGTGCAATCCTACTTGATTAAGCTTGTTGCCACATCTCCTGAATTTCACCTGGGAGATAGCTACCAACTTCCTGAATTCGTTCCGAAGATAGCTCCTCTTTGGTTGCAGAAAATACGGCTTTAATAATTGTTTCTGCATCTCTTTCGGGTAAATTACCCTCTTGCCTCAGCCGAACTAAAAAGTTCTCCGGTTTGATTTTTAACTGGGGTCTTATTTTGCTTAAGAAACTGACAATTGGATTGGTGTCTTCCCACAAATCTTCCACTTCATCAGTTGCTGACTTGTCCAGTTCTTCCTCGACTCGCTCGACCGCTTCATTAGACATTACGTCGCGCATGGTGCGGAAGACTACTTCAGCCGCATTTTTTGCTTCATCCAGATCCTTTAAGTTTCCTTTTGTCTTGACTTTCTCTAAAAATGCGTGGTGTGATGCCATAATTTTCTGCAAATCCTAAAATTATTAAACTTGATTAAATGAGTGTTCTCAAAATGGGACACTCAAACTCTAGTTAATTTATAAAAGTAATTTAATTCTTACGTCTCTCTGAAGAAGTAAATAACTTTACGTAATTTTTTATCTAAGTTTTCAGCCAATTAAATCGTTAGTTGCTGTATGATTAGCCATTTGGTAGAGTAGGAAATATTACCTCCCAAGCGAGATGTGACTTGCTCGGTGTGTGGAAGCGCTGATACAACCGCTGCAATTTTGTAGATTTCTCAAAAGTCCATACACTTGAAGTTCGGAAAATGAAACCTGTTCATCCCTCACGTCAAAATCGCTTCATTCCTAGCAACTGGCGAATCGAGCAACTGCCTGGATTAAGTGCTGAAAATCAAGCTGGATTAATAGACTTCGGCATAAAAACCACTTTGCAACTACTCCAGCAAGCCAGTAGCCCGGTGCAAAGACAAGCCTTAGCTACTCAGTTACAGATTCATATTCAACACATCAATAAATGGGTGGCTTTGGCGGACTTGTCTCGCCTTCCGGGTGTGGGTTGCGAATATTGTGGGCTGCTGCTTCATGCCGGGATTGCTTCTTGTGCCCAACTCGCGCAAACGCCCGTTGAAAGAATACATCAACAAATTTTGCGGCTTCAAGTCGCCACGCTACAACGCCGGGATCTATGTCCCACGCGGGGCGCGATCGCACAATGGATCGACCAGGCGCGTGTAGCTACGCGATCGCCTTCTTGCAGTCGCGTTTAAGAGACATTTCCTATCACCACGATGCCCGATAAAAGCTGACAATCCTGAAAGCTTGATGATAATGGCTTCACCATCACCCAGCCTCCAGGATTGTAAAAAATCGTGTGTTGTAGTCTAATCTTGAGCGAGCAGAAACTTGTTATTCGGCAGTTGCGAGATCCGTGCTACCACGGCTGCGCTTGCGTGTCAGCGTGTTGAACAGCATCTGACCAATTGCCTTGATCAAGTTGCCATTTAATTCTTGGAACAGCTTCATATTCATGGCAAAAGCATCATTGGCTTCATCCACAATCTTGTCTGCTGTGGCATCATCAATGGGCAGATCGTTCATGGCTTGGCGATAGGTTGCCTTGAACGCCTTTTCATCTTCAATTTCTTGAAATTCGTAGAAAGCAGTCCCTTGCCCATCTGTGAGGTTCATCGCCCGTTGAGCAATGCCTTTGAGGATTTGACCGCCGGATAAGTCGCCGAGGTAGCGGGTATAGGAATGGGCAACTAACATTTCTGGGGCTGAAGTTGAGACTTCGCGGATGCGCTGGATGTATTCTTCAGCAGCAGGCGAGGCAGAGATTTGTTCGCGCCAGTTGGTGCCGTAGTAGTAAGCGAGGTCTTGTTCTAGGCTCTTTTTCCGGTTTAGCTGGGGAAAATAAATCTTAGACAGAATCGGGTGTTGCCGGTGCCGTTCCATCTCTTCTTCCATTGCGGAATAGACGAAGTAGAGGTTCTTGACCAGATTCCGGTAAGAGTTCTTCTCAACAACGCCTTTTAAAAAGCACTTGACAAAACCAACGTTTTCTGCCATTGTGTGGGATTTTTTGGTTCCCTCACGCAATTTGGTTGCTAAATTGCTACTCATGCTAAATTTCTTATCCCTAAAGTCTACGGAGGAGCGTATCGATCTTGTTCGCGGCTGAAAAACCGCTAAAACGTTAGATTAGACTGATTTGCTGAGAATTTTCATTAAGAATTTTGAAGATCGATGGCTGTAGAAAGCAAGTCGTAAGGAAGCAAGGCAGCGACAACTTGGGATTCTAGATCGGGCTAAAACGCAGCTACAATGCGGCTGCTAGGCTCTCTGTAACATTTTATAATTTCTCGGTTTCTGAAGGATTTGGGATAACCCACTAAAAAGGGCGGGTTTCCCCGCCCTGAAAGGCTAATCAATGCCTCATCGTTACCCACATTCAAAAGCTTGAATGCCGAAGCTTTAAACGATGGAATTAAAGTAGATACATCTGGATTGCAAGAAGGCTTCGATAGATATCTAGAAAAATCCCCTGTGCTTTACCCAGAGGAGTGTCAAGCCCTACTGTGCTGTCTGAGTGGAACCAAGACTTGCTTGAATATCCGGAGGCAAAATTACTTTGTCAACAACGTGGATGACGCCGTTGCTGGCTGGAATATTCGGCTGGATCACCTTGGCGTTGTTTACGGTGATTTCGCTGCTAGCACTATCAACCTTAACGGTGACAGGAGTACCTTCAACGGTTTTCACCTCTCCTGATTTCAGTTCGCTGGAAGAGATTTTCCCTGGCACCACATGGTAGCTCAGAAGCTTGACTAAGGTTTGTTTGTTTGCTGGTTGCAGTAGCTTGTCCACAGTACCGGCTGGTAAAGCGGCGAAAGCGGCATCAGTCGGTGCAAATACCGTGTATGGCTTGTCCCCAGTTAATTGGTCAGTCAAGCCTGCTGCTTGCACGGCTTTGGTGAGGGTGGTGAAGGAACCATTGCTAGCTGCGGTTTGTGCGAGTTCTCCCAGGTTTTTGTTTTCGGTTGCAGCACCGTTGGCTTCAGCCGCAGGTGATGTGGTAGGAGATGCTTCAACACTGGGTGAGGTGGTTGTAGTAGGAGCTTGAGCAACGGGTGATTCAGTCGTTGCGGTAGAGTCGCCCGCAGGAGCTTGGCTCGTCGTGTCTGCACCAGGCTGACCGCTGCAAGCAGAGAGAACAACTAAGCTACCAACACCGATGACGCTGAACAACAGTTTTCCTAAACTTTTCATGAATGGCCTTTTGGTAAAGATAAGTTACAGAGCTATTTACAAAAGTTAATAATAAATTGGTCAATAGCCTCTCAGCCTATGGAGGTATTTAGAGATGCGATCGCGTCTCTCTAAGGAAAGGTGTTACCAGGCTAATGCCAGCCCATCGGCGCGGGGTTCGGAGGCGGCAACCAGTACCCCGCCTTGTCGCAAGATGATCTGACCCTTGCCAAACATTCCCGGCTCTGCGCTGATTTGGATATCATGACCCCGTTCAGCCAGAGCTAAAGCGATATTTCGAGGCACCATCTGTTCTAAAAGCACTGTCTTACCAGCAACAAACCGCCACCTCGGTGCATCCAGCGCTGCTTGGGGATTCATCCCATAGTCTAGGAGGTTGACAACGACTTGCAGATGTCCCTGCGGTTGCATGGGTGCCCCCATGACACCAAATGGCCCCAAAGGTTGATTGTCTTGCGTCAGAAAGCCGGGAATAATCGTGTGAAAGGGGCGTTTAGCGGCTGCCACTTGATTCGGGTGTTCGGGAGTGAGCGTAAATCCCGATGCCCGGTTTTGCAGGGCGATGCCGGTATCGGGAACCAGAATGCCGCTGCCAAAGCCACTGTAGTTGGATTGGATAAAAGACACCATCAGTTCGCCGTCAGCCGCCGCGAGATAGACGGTGCCTCCCTTGGGTAAACCAGGCTGAGCGATCGCAGCTTCTTTTCCAATTAAACAGCGCCGTTCGTCTGCATAAGCTTTGTTTAGCAGGTGTTCTAGGGGCACCTCCATAAACTGAGGATCGCCAATATATTGATGTAAATCGGCAAAAGCTAGCTTCATCGCTTCAATTTGCAGATGGTAGCTAGAAACTGATTCGCGGGGGTAATCAGGTAGGGGATAACCTTCCAGAATATTCAAAGCCATCAGCGTCGCGATGCCTTGAGTATTGGGAGGAATTTCCCAGACGGTAATGCCTCGGTAATTTGTGAAAATCGGCTGCACCCAGTCACAGGAGTGGGTTGCTAAGTCCGATGCTGTTAGAATGCCGCCGGTGTTGGCGGCAAAGTTAGCGATTTTTTCGGCAATTTCTCCTCGATAAAAGCTTTCCCCTTCAGTTTGGGCGATCGCTCTTAGGGTTTTGGCATGAACCTGACTCCGCCAAATTTCCCCAGCGGCGGGTGCCCGATTTCCCGGAAAAAATACTTCTTTAAACGGCTGAAACTCCGGCGCAGTCAGCGGCAAATAGATTGCCTCGGCTCGCTTCCACGCCCGTGCCGTCTCTGGCGACACCGGGAAACCTTCTTCAGCGTATCGAATCGCTGGTAGAAATAGCTGCTCAAACGGTAGCTTTCCCCAACGCTTCCATAATTTTTGCCATCCCGACACAGCACCCGGTACAGTGACAGTCAGCCAACCCAGATCCGGGAATTGCTCCATTCCAACAAAAGCGTCTAGATTGAGCTGCTGGGGACTTTTCCCCGAAGCATTCAAGCCGTGTAATTGCCCATCCCAAACTAAAGCGAAAGCGTCTGAACCAATGCCGTTGGAGGTGGGTTCAACTACCGTCAGCGCGATCGCCATCGCGATCGCTGCATCCACCGCATTTCCCCCAGCCATCAGCATTTCCATCCCAGCCAAAGCCGCCAGAGGTTGGCTAGTTGCCACAGCACCTCGCTGCCCCATCACCACTCGTCGGCCACTAAAGTAGGGATAATCAGTTAAATTTTCTGGCGGCATTGCATTTTTAAACCGGGCAATTCATACCGAGAAATTTAAAGCGGAAAACTCTGTACAAAAGTCGTCTGTACCGCCCCCTGTTCAGCCGGTTCGATCGTATTCATGAGAATAACCGCACTCCGTCCATCTGGAGCTAAGCGCACTTCCCTGAGCGCATATTTCATCGTATTATCGCGGTATGTATTCAGGCTGCTTAAGGTACGTCTCCGATTGTTGTAAATAACCTCTAGTTGCAGGGAAGCACGATCTATATCCGCATCTCCTCCATAGGCAACTGATGGGATATATTTTTGCCGCATCAGTACTTGTAGAGGGTCTTTTTTATTCTTCACTAAAAAGGTATAAACTTCGCTTCCATCTGGGTTGGTGACGCGAGAAAGAGCAGGCAGCCTTCTTCCTGCCGCTGGGCGATTTAATTTTAAGTTGTACCGAATCACCGACGTTTTTTTGAGTAATTGTGTCTCAGCGGCTTGAGTCGTTGGATTTGCAAATTCTTGAGTATTTTCAGTTTCTATACAGCCGTATTCAATACAAGAATTTCTGGAGGCGTTCACAATTTGCAATTGTGCTTTAGGCGCTTCTGTAATCGGATTTCGATAACTTTCCAGGTAGATATAGTGACGGCTATCGGTTGAAAATCCCGATAGTCGATGACTGGTTTTAAAAATTTCTGCGAGTGCGTCTGAAGATATGAAAACCGTCGCGATCGCGGCAAAACTCAGTGAAACTACGGGTAAAGTTTTCATGGCAATCTTATTTTTTTGAAGGCAGAGATTATTTGATTTTAAATTTTAAATTGAGGATTGACAATTTCCGTTAAATTAGCGAAACACTCAGTTCCTGTTAAAGCGTTGCCCGCTTAGATAAGAATCTTCCAAAATCTGAAATTCATTAGGTGAAATTGTAACAACTATTCCTTTAGAGGGATGCTTTTCATCTTTCAACTCGACAATCAAGAAAGTTTATAATCAGCCATCAAACACCCCATTGGCAACAACCAAAGCATCCCCTCCGATCACCCATTTAAAAAAACAGCGATAGAATATCATCCGTTAGCTCTCAACACTCAAGAAAATTTCAGCATGAACTTTTTTACTTACCTGTTGCACCTAGCCGCATCGGGTGCTAGTGCTTACATTGGTGCCCGCCAAATCCGCGATCCTTTAACGCGCCCAAATGTCCTCGCTGGGTTCCAACTGGCAGAATCAGGTTCAGTTCCATTCCTACAAGCCTTGAGCGATCGCGCCGCTGCTGAAGGCGATACGTGGCTAGCTGAAAAACTCGCCCGCCACGCCTCTGATGAGAAGCGTCACGGTCAAATTTTTGCCCAAGCGCTGAAGCGGCTGAACAAGCAAGTCATTGACTTCAAGAAAGCTGCTGAAACCAAGCCAGAGGGTAAGCCAGATGAACGCCGCCGCAGTCCCTTTTTTGAAGCTTACTTTGAAGGATACTCGCAAGAAAGCTTCAAACCGCAGAATATTGACTGGGTGGTGTTCATGGGTAGCACTTATATCCTAGAACTAGATGCCAGCAAAGACTTCGTTCGCATGGCTAACGTGTTACCAGAGGACGAACCGAACAGCGCTAGTTTGAAAAAGGGACTCCTTAGTATCGCCCAGGACGAAACCGGACACGCTGCTTATCTTTTAGAAGCGCTAAAGCGTCGCCTCCCAGATGCAGCGGTAGAAGAGATTGTGGATACGTGGCGGACTCGCAAGGTGAATGCTTTGTTGGCAATGGTGACGAATCTGACGCAGAAAAGCGGACAGATGCCTTCACTGGTTCAGGATGGCGTTCCTACAGAAATGTCTGAGGAAGATTCAGAACTAGCGGTAGCTTAAAACCCTATTCTCTCCTTGTCTCATTTCCTGTAGGGGCAAAGCCTTCGGGCGAATACTTTTGTCGTTGCAGCAAGTTGTTCACCCGAAGGCTTCACCCCTACCATAATCAGGATGCTGTAGCGCGGTTAATTTTGGCGACTTCCTCATCAGACAGATTGACATCGACGGCACGTACAGAGTCTTCAATGCTGGAAACCTTACTTGCGCCAGGGATAGGTACAATGGCTGGAGATTTTGCCCGCAGCCATGCTAGGACAATATTGTAGACAGAAACGCTTTTTTCTTGGGCAAGTTGCGCGATCGCATCAATATCTTCCAGTTTGCCCACGCGACGGCTACCACCCAACGGACTCCAAGGTAAAAACGTTAGTTGTTCCTTTTCGCAATACTCCAGAACTCCGTCCTCCTCCGGCTGACGATTCCAAGGATTGTACTGGTTTTGCACGGAGACAATCTCAACCACATCGCGGGCGCGTTTAATTTGCTCTACTGAAAAGTTAGAGACGCCGACAAACCGGATCGTTCCTTGTTCCACAGCTTCTTTTGCTGGTTTCAGTGACGCTTCAATCGTGTAGTCTGTATCGGGTGGGTGGTACTGCCAAACATCTATCGGCTTTCCCCCCAACGCTTCAAAGCTGATCCGAATTGTCTCTCGTAGATGGTCGGGGTTGCCGTTGCGCGTCCAGCTACCATTGGGGCGCATCAGTCCGCCCTTGGTTGCAACGAGAACATTACTCTTGTCACCTGAATAAGAGGAAAGCGCTTTACTAATTAAGCCTTCGTTGTGGTGCTTATCTGATTCATCTTTGCAGTAGGAATCAGCAGTATCAATCAGCGTCACGCCCAAGTCGAGGGCGCGATGGATGACTTTTATAGATTCTGATTCTGGGGGTCTGCTACTTAAAGACATCGGCATTCCACCCAGAGCGATCGCGCTGATTTTGACACCTGTATGTCCGAGTTCTTTCGTTTCCATTGTTTAATTTTGCTTTCGTCTTCTACCCCTTCAATTGATTAAAGATTGCCGGATAGAAATCGTCTGTCTGACGGTTAGTTCTCAACAAGCGATCGCAAATTCTGTCTATCAACAGTAGAGACGCGGTATTGGCGTGTCCCTAAGTCTAAGAGGGAAATTTCAACTCGACGCACTTGTATAAAATCGCAACGCAAACCGCCAGAAAACCCGCGAAGCAAATAATAGCGCCAACGCCAGAACTCCTGCACTCACCATCCAACCCACCTCAACTCGTCCCAGCATCGCCTCGGCTGGTATCGTTGTTAAAAATGCCACTGGCACTACGAAAGTAAAGAAAAAACGGTAAGCAGCCGGATAAGCAACCATTGGGTATCGCCCAGCTTCCAAAAATCCTCTGAGTACCTCAGTGACGTTGTAGATTTTCACAAACCAGATGCTGGTCGCCCCCAGCATAAACCACAGGCTGTACAGAATTGCGAAACCGAATAGTAGCGGAATCGTACTTAAAAAGTAATCGCTTATTTTTAAACCCAACCGCGCCCCAGCGTAGCCAATTAGCACTCCTCCAAAGACTAAATCTGGCAACCCCCAAGGAGAAAAGGCGCGGGTAGAAAGCCAAAATTGGCTGCTGATGGGCTTCAGCAGCACAAAGTCTAGCGTTCCTTGCTGAACCTGATCGACAATCCGGTTTAAATTTGGCACCAAGAAAGTATTAGAAAAGCCTTGCAGGATGGTAAAAACTCCCAACACAACCAAAGCTTCTTCCCACTTCCAGCCCTCAAAGGTGTAACCATTGCGGTAGAACAAGGACAACCCAAACATACTACCTGCAAGGTTTCCCAAACTACTGAATGCTGCCAGAACAAAATTGACCCGGTATTCCAGTTCGGCAGCGATCGCTGTACTCCAAAATAGCTTTAGTACCCGTAGATATCGTTGCATCTTCTCAAGCTTGCAAGGTGTGCCAATTTGAAAGTAACGCGATTTGCGAATAGCAACACGGCGAAAGCGATCGCGTCTTTAAATCCCACTTTTCTGACGCGGATCGTCGCTGGGAGGATGCCAGCCGCCTTGCACCCAAAACCGACGAGATTTCTGAATAAAACCATCATTATGAAACTCATCATTAAAATCAAGTCGATTGCAAGTAGCTCTACCTGTAGGGGTAATACCTAAAATTTTTATACCGTCTGCTGTTGTCCAGATAAAATGTTCAGCCCACGGTTGCTGACGAGGATTAAATAAGGGTATTTCTTCTTGAGTTTCTGTGTCAATTCCTACTATAAAATTATAACGACGCTCATTACAGCGACGGCAAGCTAAAGCTAAATTTTCAATCTCATCAGACCCTCCCAAAGACTGCGGCAACAAATGCTCTATGGTGAGTAGAGATGTACTCAAAAATTCAGGAGAATGGCAATACTCGCACAAATATTTTGCTCGTTGCCGTACCAACTGCTGGAGCTTATTTGAAATCGTCACGGTTGAGCAGCAATTTGGGCGTTGATGTAGGTAAAAATCATGTCTAATTCTCCTATACCCTCCAGTTCAGCAGCTTCTTCTGGCGTAAGCAGATCAGCCTTTTTTTTATCCAAAAGTTCTTCCATCCGGGACTGGAGTTCTTCTGTGAACTTGAAAAGATTCATATTCTTTACTTTTTCAACTCGGATGCCAGTCGTTAGCCAAGAAGAGGGTCTAATTACTACTGGGGTCATGGCATTTTTATAGTAGCTTTAGTTCGGTTGTACTATTATAGCGATCGCGCCTTCACACTTTATATCTATGAGCGATGGATAGTTAGGGATGCGATCACTTTACTCCAAAATAGCCCTAGTAGGCGCAAGCTTTGTTGCTTTCCCAGAAACGGTTAAAGATAGAATTTGACAAACTTGCTACAGAAAACCATGCAAAAGTTACTTGCTACTGGATTGAATACAGCAGTGG
Source organism: Coleofasciculus sp. FACHB-1120 (assembly GCF_014698845.1). Taxonomy (NCBI): domain Bacteria; kingdom Bacillati; phylum Cyanobacteriota; class Cyanophyceae; order Coleofasciculales; family Coleofasciculaceae; genus Coleofasciculus; species Coleofasciculus sp. FACHB-1120. The sequence continues at coordinate 47,476 of NZ_JACJTV010000038.1, forward strand.
AGCACTCTAATGAATAAACCGACAGGAGATGACATAGGCGACTCAGTAAGTAGTTCGCGGGAAAGTTGGTTTGAGAGAAAGAAAGCCTGGGAGTACATAAGCCGTTACTTTCAAGATGGCAAAAAAGAGATTCGGATCGCCTCCGGTTTTTTTACTATAAGAGGTTGGGGACTGATCCGAAGATACACAACTGGTAAGCGTGTTTACCTCCTGGTTGGTATTGACGACCCCGGCGAAGATCGGGCACGAAAAGCTCTGATTGATGAAATTATGCGCGATCTGCGTACTGGCTTGGACAGAGATCGACGGCAGACCGTGCTTGATTTAGTAAAAAAAATGGAGTCCGGTCGTTTATGCCTTGTAGATGCTAGGGCTACAGATCATCATGCCAAGCTCTACATAGTTGACTGTAAGGTAGCTATTATGGCTTCGTCCAACCTAACTGGACGTGGTTTGATGGAGCAAATCGAGTCTGGCAATGTCATCACTAAACGTCGTGAAGTTGTCGCACTTGCGAATGAGTTTGATAATTACTTTGCACAAGCAAAAGATATCACGCAGGAACTACTAGAAGCCCTCTGGCTCTGGCTAAATTTTGTGCGTCCTTGGGATGTCTATCTAAAAACTATGCTGGCTCTAGAAGACCTTCAGCCTGTCAAGGGAAACTATAAAAAACGTCCTGTTAGTTACCAGATAGACATGATTGCTCAAACGCTCCGTCAAATCCGCGATTTTGGCGGTTCGATGCTAGTAGCCTCTACCGGGCTAGGCAAGACTGTGGTCGCAGTTCATGTGGCGTTGCACCTCCGTGAGGACGACGAGATTGATAATGTCATAGTTATTGGTCCAAAGGCAGTCCGAAACATTTGGAAGCGCGAAATGCGTGATGCTGCTCTACCTTGTGAATATTTTATTCGTCAGGCTTTTGACAAAGAAAGTTCCGCTCAAGATAGTAGCCTTGAATTATTTGAAGAAATTGCAGAGAATATCCACCAACAGCATTGGCTGCTAATCATAGACGAAAGCCATACTTTTAGAAATCGCCACAAGCAAGATTTATTCAATATGAAAAAGCGACCGGCAGAAGCTAGGGCATTTGTCAGGTTGAAAACGCTTTTCAAAGAAAATAAACTCAAGGTACTACTTCTGACTGGCTCTCCTTATGCAAGAAATACTGATAATATAAATAATCAGTTATTTTTATTGCCTCATACTGCTGAAAGCCGTGCTTTATTGGACGATTATGTAGATGATGCACGTTCATGGCACATCAATGAGACTGATGAGTTTATTCACTTACCAGTAGCTTCCCAACTAACTACACCTCACGTAGCGAAATATTACGGTCAACCGGATGGACAAGAGATTTACATCACCTTTGGCGAAGACAAGAAATACATTCCAAAGGTGAAATTACACAGTATTACTTTCCCTCTTCCACTGGAAACAGAACTTACTAAGGCTATTATTAATTGCTACTTTGATCTAAACTCACGTAAGCCAATGTTTAGAGAACTTATAAGGAGATTGGTTAAAATAGCGTGGTCAAGTTCACCTTTAGCAATTCGCGGAGTCCTTGAGAATGTTATTGATACTCCAGGAGGAAAAAATGAGTATAAACTTGGAAAACTAGAGTTTGCATTTACACGCCAGGAAAGACAAAAAATTATATTACCTATAATCGAAAAACTGCATGAGTACAGTTTTGAGAGTGACGCTAAACTAAAATCACTTTGTCTCATTCTTAAAGAGCTTCAGCAGAGGTCAGAAAAGGCTATTATATTTTGCGAACGACGGGCAACTATTATTTACTTGTTACAAGCTTTAGCTAAGTTAATACCTTCCCTGCGTGTAGTCACTACGATAGAGCAGGGAGAGTCTATTCATAAATACGAGATGAAGGAAACCAAAGAAATAGAGAAACTTATTAAACAGTTTGCACCAGTGGCTAACGATGCTGAAGGCAAGTATGAGGAAAATTATGATGTCTTCATTTCAACAGATGCTCATGGGGTCGGTGTCAATATGCAGGATGCGTCTATAGTCATCAATTATGATATTGATTGGACTCCCATTAGTCCAGTCCAGCGTGCTGGTCGCATACTGCGTTTTTGGCATTCTCCTCGAACGGTTGAAGTATATACTTTTATTCCTACTTTGACGGATAAGACAAATCTTGAATATGATTTGGTAGGCATCAGACGTCGCTGGGAAAATCTTATGGCACGTCATGAGGAATCTAGAAAGTTGACTGATTTGTCTGTCTTAACTACCAGGATTACACAAAAAATTAATATGTCAGATGTGGCATCAGAAGTAACTATAAGATCGGGGCAATTAGACCTGGAAGCTATAGCCGATATGGATATCTCACCCTACTTCCAGCACACAGCTAAACTACAGGATAATCGTAACTATGCTGAGACTATTCCTAGTGATATTATTAGTGCCAAAGTTTACTCAGAACATAGCCCTTCAATTTACGTTCTGCTGAATCATAATGGTAAGTATCACGGGCTTGTTTATAATCCTAAAACCAAACAATTGCGTGAGCCGACTGTTGTTAAGCTCCTCGATCTAATTGCCTGCACTGAAGAGACTGAAACGGCTTTGGTTGATTACGACCAAGTTGAAGAATTGAGTGATGCTTGCATTCAAGCTTGGTGTGACCAACAGAGTATTAAACCTGAAGATGTTGTCCGAGAATGCGCCCTGTACCTGAAACCAGAGAATGAGGGGGATGCTGTCAAGGATTGGCTTAATGCTCAATACCCCATCTAGAAACGCGATCGCATTCTTGCCCCTCTTTCTCCCTAAGCCCCCATCCCTGAATATTGTTTCAATCCCCGTCGCCACATCCAACGATTCCAGACAAAAAACAGCAAACACCAACCGAACATTGTCAACAAACCCCGCCCTAAATCCACTGGCAACCCTACCAACAACGCCGCCGGGAAATACACCAGATAGGGGAACGGCGTCCACTGCACCACCTCACGCACCGTTGGCGGAAAAACTTCTAGGGGTGCAACAACGCCAGAAAGAAACAGATACAGCAAATACCAGAATTGCTCAATGGCGCTAGCGCGTTCCGTCCAAAAAGCAAATAGAGCAAACGTGTATTGGATGAGAAAACGGAGTGTGAAGGCGATCGCGACCACCCCAAAAAATAATAAAATTGTCCCCACACTCGGCAACCAAAGAGCCTTCGGGTAGAGGGTGAAAAACAAGATTATCAACCCCCCAATGAACGGTAAACGGGCAAGGCGTTCGGAAAGATGAGAAGCAACGTGATGCCACACCGGGTCTAAAGGTTGCAGCAGTCGAGAAGACAACGTCCCTTGCACCACCTGCTTCTCAAAATCCCAAATCACCCAAACAACCGTAAACTGCCTAACCAGAAAGGCTGCAATGAAATAACGGGCAAAATCTACTGGCGACAGTCCAAATTGCCCGCCTTGCGCTGCTGCCTCCATCCAAATCCCCATCAATATGAAGGGCACAGAACCTGATAGCGCCCACAAAAATAGTTCTGCCCGATACTCCAGCATATGAGCGTAATAAGCTAGCAACAAAGCTTTGGCGGTTCTAATTGCTGAACTCATACAACGACTCCTGCACGAAACACCTGACCGATTACTTCTTCAATCGGCGGGTCAGTTACCGCCAAATCCAATACATCCATTTCCGCCAAAATTTTAGCAACTGTGCGCGTCAGCGCCTCCCGCCGCACCAGCAGCCGCACCACTTGACCTTCTACCGCTTTGATTTCGCCATAAGATTTTAAAGATGCCAAACTTCCCCTTTCTACATCATCTTTCGGTAGCGGATGCGCCAACTCTACTTTCACCTCGCGGTACGGGGCAAAGCGGTCTAGGAGTCCATCCAAACTGCCATCATAAATTAGCTGACCTTGATGAATCAGTAGCACCCGTTGACACAAAGCAGTAATGTCTGCCATGTAGTGGCTGGTTAAGAGAATCGTCGCTCCATAGAGCTGATTGTACTCCCGCAAAAACTCCCGCACCCCTACCTGAGCATTGATATCCAGTCCCAGCGTCGGCTCATCCAAAAACAACACCTTGGGCTGGTGGAGGAGTGCTGCTAGCAACTCAGCCTTCATCCGTTCCCCCAAAGAAAGCTTCCGCACCGGCTGATTCAGCTTGCCTTGCAGTGAAAGCATCTCCGTCAGTTCCCCCACCATCCGCCGAAACTCTTTGTCGGGGATGTTATAAACAGCAGCATTTATCCTCAGCGAGTCCATCGCTGGCAAGTCCCAGAGCAACTGCTGCTTTTGCCCCATCACCAGCGTAATTTGTTTCAAAAAGGACGTCTGACGCTGGAAAGGAACCTGTCCCGCTACACGCACGATGCCTGCGGAGGGATGGATTAACCCCGTGAGCATCTTCAGAGTCGTCGTTTTTCCTGCGCCATTGGCACCTAAAAACCCTACCACTTCCCCAGGTTCAATCTCGAAGGAGACATCTTGAACCGCCTTCACCTCGCGGTAGGTGCGGCGCAGAAAGTGCTGTAATGTCCCCTTAAGTCCGGGTCCTTTGACCGCCACTGGGTAGACTTTGCTCAGTTTCTCAGCCGAGACGATGGGCATTGCAATTCTTGTAGTTTATGGATCTAACTTCATGATCTCAAAGGCGACTGGTTGTTGCTATCCAACTATGGCAAGACTTAAACGGGTATCCTAGATTACTCTCAATTCCAGACCGAGCTTTTCCAATCTCAAGGTATTTACGTTTTTGTCTATCCACGCCATAAACTGCAACGAGAAGTTTGCAAATGTCTGGGGGTTTCAGATGGATGATATCAACGAAAAAGGGCAGAGGTATCCCCCGCCCTAGATAGCGCCGCCTCTCGTTAACTTACGAACTAAGTACCTGGGACTAATTAAATATAAGATGGGATAGGTTCTCTAAACGGAGTGTTCCATTATTTATGCCAGCTCCGATTCGGATTATCTTAAGCGAAGCAGAGGACTCGATGTTGAGCGAGTTGCGAGTTGCCCAAACAGTGCCGCAACGCACTCGTGAC
>NZ_JACJTV010000039.1 GCF_014698845.1 Coleofasciculus sp. FACHB-1120
TGACCCCTGCCACAATCCCACTGTGGTCAATATCTTGTACTCTAATCTCAGATGCACTCATGCATCAAAAATACAATAACTCCATGCCAAAACCTGCGGAATATGGGTTCTGAGTATTGGTTTTGAAAAGCTTTGTAACTAATCCCACACTGCCTTAAAACACAAATCGAAAATTTCTGTTTTCTGTAGTTTTACCGTGCGTAGTTTAAACAAGCATTTCAGCAAAACTTCATCAAAGCTTCATCTTTTGAAAGAAAAGAGGCTGCTAATTAAAGAATTTGTAAAGATAGACTCTGACCGAAAACCGTAGTGATAGTTCCTCCGTACAGTACACAGTCATTGTCAATCACCGTTAAAACTAAGCATATTCGCGTAGTTTTAGTTACTTGTTGAGCTTGGCTGACAAAACTAGAAAAAATTAGCAGTCGGAGAACTACCCATGAAACTAGTTAAGCTTGGTACAGCGATCGCTGCATTAGCCGTAATTACGACGTTCGATCTGCTCGGCGTTGCCAAATCTGTAGATGCAGCTACCATCAAGCTGATTGGTCTGAACGACGATAACAGCCTGGTTTTCTTTAACCGCAAACTTTCCAAGATTTCTAGCACAGTAAAGATTGCAGGGGTTGATGGGACTTTGCTAGGTATTGACTTTCGACCAGCCGATGGTCTCCTCTACGGTGTCACAGACAAGAACGGTATTTATACCATTGACACCACCACAGGTGCTGCGACTTTGGTAAGTAACCTCAGCACTACCTTCTCTGGAGGAGTCACGTCAGGATTTGACTTCAACCCAGTACCTGACCGCCTGCGGCTTGTCGGTAGCAATGACCAAAACCTTCGCATCAACGTAGAGACTGGTGCAGTGATTACTGATGGAACCTTAGCCTATGCGGCTGGCGATCCCAACTTCGGAGCTAACCCCAATATTACCGCTGCTGCCTACACTAATTCGTTTGCTGGGACAACTACAACCGCACTATACGGAATTGACTTTGCTCTCGACACATTGGTTCAGCAGAACCCGCCCAATGCTGGCATCCTGAACACGATAGGCTCCCTAGGTGTTGATTTCGGCGAAACTGGAGGCTTTGACATTGTAACGACTAAAAAGGGAGGTACCATCGTCAATGATGCCTTCGCAGCTTCTGGGTCGAGCATTTACAGCATCAACTTGGGCACGGGTGCTGCTACGACGCTGGGCAGTTTCAGTAGCGGGAGCGGCAATATTGTCGGTCTTGCTGCCACTTCCGTCCCTGAGCCTGGTACTGTTGGCTCTTTGCTCGGTTTCGGTGCGCTTGCCTTACTAAGTCGCAGCCGCCGTCGCGTCAAGTCGGCTAATTAATTATATTTGTCAGATTTCATACTCTGCCCGTGTGCTTTTTGGGCTTTCAGTAGGGTGGGCAATGCCCACCCTACTGAACTTAAAAATCCACAGTCAATGGTGCACGAGGGAAGGGGATCACATCTCGAATATTGCCCATTCCCGTCATAAATTGCACTAAGCGTTCAAAGCCTAAGCCGAAGCCAGCGTGAGGAACGGTGCCATAGCGACGTAAATCGAGATACCACCAATAATCCGCTGGATTTAGCCCTTGAGCTTGAATGCGTCGTTCTAGCACATCCAGGCGTTCTTCGCGCTGCGATCCTCCAATAATTTCGCCAATTTTAGGAGCGAGAATATCCATTGCGCGGACGGTTTTTTCATCGTCGCTCAAACGCATATAGAAGGCTTTAATTTCTACTGGGTAGTCGGTGAGGATGACAGGTTTTTTAAAGACTTCTTCAGCTAAATAGCGTTCGTGTTCTGACTGCAAATCCAAGCCCCATTTGACGGGATACTCGAATTTTTTATCGGCTTTTTCCAAAAGCGCGATCGCATCCGTGTAAGTCAACCGTTCAAACTCGTTGTTAATGATATTGTCCGCTGTAGCAAGAACGGAATTATCAATTCGCTGGTTAAAAAACTCCATATCTTCAGGACACGTATCCAGCACATACTTGAAAACGTGCTTCAGGAAGGCTTCGGCTAAGTCCATATTGCCTTCTAAATCGCAGAAAGCCATTTCTGGTTCTACCATCCAAAATTCTGCCAAGTGGCGAGAAGTATTGGAATTTTCTGCTCGGAAGGTGGGGCCAAAAGTATAAACATTGCTGAATGCCATTGCCATGACTTCCGCTTCCAGTTGTCCGCTGACGGTGAGATAGGCAGGGCGTCCAAAAAAGTCTTTGCTGTAATCAATCTCCTGAGCGTTTGTGCGGGGGATATCCTTCAGGTTGAGGTTGGTGACGGTAAACATCTCTCCCGCCCCTTCACAGTCGCTAGCGCTGATAATCGGGGTATGAACCCAGAGGAATCCTCGCTCTTGAAAGAATTGGTGAATTGCATAGGAACAGGCATTGCGGACGCGGAAGACGGCACCAAAGGAATTAGTGCGCGATCGCAAATGTCCAATTGTTCGCAAAAACTCAAATGAGTGACGTTTCTTTTGCAGCGGATAAGTTTCGGGATCGGCTTCCCCGTAAACTTTCACCGTTTCTGCCTTCAGCTCAATCCGCTGTCCTTTTGCTGGAGACTCTACCAGCACACCTGCAACTTCTACAGAAGCACCCGTGTTCAGCTGTTTAATGATGTTTCCATAATCTGATAAATCCGGATTGAGTACAACTTGGAGGTTCGCCATTGATGAGCCATCGTTGACTTCAACAAAGGCACATTCTTTCAATTCTCGCTTCGTTCGTACCCAGCCTTTGATCGTCAGCGGCTCATCTGGCTGACCATTTCGCAATATGTCTGCAATCCGTCGAGTCACCATGTTGTTATCTGTTGTTATCTGCTAAGTGAAGGTTTTCGATAGTTAAAGAGTTGAAAATTGAAGGTTGAAGGTTTAACTTTCAACTTGCCACCCTTCAACTTGCCACCTTTTCAACCTGCTAACCCCTACCCAGCGCAGGACTTCAAGATCCAGCCTACAACAATGCCAAGCCCTGCAAAGCGGACAGCTTGCCAAAAAGGTTCCTTTAAACTGTCCCAAGAAAATAGACGACTTTCTAAGTTAAGTTCTATAGTATCCAGCTCTTCTTTGATGCGCCGCAGCTCGACTTGCAGTTGTCGCTGCTGAGAAAGCCTTTGTTCCTTTTTTATCTCGTCTAATCGCTGCTGGAGTTCTGCTTGCCGTTGCTGGTCTTGTTGCACTTGGGCATAGCGTTCTTTGAGATCGGCAAGCGAAGTCTCAACTTCCAAGAGCGATCGCTCAAATTGCTCTTGATCCCCAAGTGGGGGCGATGGATCTGATCCTTTGGGACGGCGCGGCATACAGTAGAGTAGGGATAAATGCGAGTCTATCTTCAGTATGTCTCAACCGACCCAGCTTTCTAAAACCTCTGCCTTGAATGACCTGAGTACCTTGGAACTGGCTCAGGCTCTGGCAGAACGCTTGAGTATTCACCCCAATGATTGGCATCGGCTCAAGTCTAACCGCAAAGTTCGCGCTGGCGAACAAGCCGTCGCCGCACTGGTATTTCTCCTGAAAGATCAACCGGAAGAAGCTTTGGTGCGCTTTCAGCAGGCTTCCGGCTGGCTGGACAAATCTATCTCAGCACCGCCTTGCCCAACTCATGGACACAGCCGTTAGAAAAGCCGGACGTTAGAAAAGCAGGGGTTGCCGGAAGCGATTTTTGACTTGCTTGCAGAGTCTAAGTTCTGTTCCCTGGTGGTTCCAGTGGACTTGATCGAAGATTTGGTGGAGGATACACATCCCTCTGCCGCTTTCTGCTTCATCGTCAGGGAGATGTTGTTCTGGGTCAGAATGGCAATCACAGGGGGGAGAAAAGCCTGTCCCTTCGTCTGAAATCACCCACCAGTATTGTCCTTCTACCATTGAAAAGCGGACGGACACGGTCTTTCCGGGATCTAGCTTATTGCCGTGTTTTGCTGCATTGACTAGCGCCTCTTGCAGCCCTAGCCGAATTTCTGCTTGCCACCGGGATGGAATCTGAGCTAACAGAAGATCCAGGACGGGACAAAGGTAGAGGGTAGAAGCGAAGCTTATTGTGCCCCAAGTTCGCCTTACCGGACGCTGTGAGATAGCAATCACTCAAAAAACCTCTAGACTTTCATTCAATAGAATTAACAGTCAGATGCCGAAGGGTATGCGCGTAGCGCTATACAGCTTTGATACGAGTAGTTTTGGACTCATCTTGTGCGTACAACATCTCTTGCGTACAATTCAGGTGCGTACAATTAGGGGAATCACAGGTAGATTCGAGATAATGTCCAGGTTTAAATACACCTATCGCTAAGCATTAATCATTGCGTATTTGTCCGGTATTCTCTTTTTTTAATCGAGAGATACCAACTGCATTTTTCCGTTAGATTACTTGGCAAATTGCTAGCTTTCTGACGGATACGAATAATTTGCTAACTTCTGACCTCTAGAGGAGTGCTTTTTATCCCGAAATTTGTCGGGCAAACCACTTTCTTCATTGTAACAAAATCTTCTAAAAAAGCCACCCCAACGCTTAGTCAAGTACGCTACAAAAGGCTGTTATTGGCGCACAAGAACGGCAGCACATTCAACGTGAGACGTTTGGGGGAAGAAATCAGCGGGTTGTACGCGGGTTAACTTATAGCCGCCCGATTGGCACAATAATTTGAGATCGCGGGCTAGGGTAGCGGGTTTACAGCTGACGTAGACAATCCGACTCGGCTGAATTTCTAAGAGGGTTTCTAAGACATCACGACCGCCCTTGGGATGTCCTGGGCTAACGCATCCTTGACGTGGGGGATCGAGCAATACAATATCTGGCTTCACTTCCAGCGTGGGCAGCAACGTCTCCACCGTCCCTTCATAAAACTTTACATTTGTGATGTGATTCAATTGGGCATTGAGAGTCGCTTGCTCTACTGCTTCTGGCTGCATCTCCAAACCAATCGCCTGCTTTACCTTCTGGGCTAATGGCAAGGTTAACGTGCCAATGCCGCAGTAGGCATCTACTAGCACCTCATTGCCTTGCAGATCCAGTTCATCAGCGATCGCTTGTAACAGCGCTTCAGCTTGCTCTGTATAAACTTGAAAAAAGGTGTCAGGACGTACTTGGAACTGTAAACCGGCAAATTCCTCACGCAAGTAAGGTTGTCCGGCGATACAGCGGGTTTCCCTGCCAAAAATTGCATTCGTGCGATCGGGATTGCAGTTCAGCGAGACGCCTACTAGCTGGGGGTACCGAGTTAACCACTTCTGAGCTTGGACATCGATCCCGGCGAGATTCCAATCTTTGACGACCAAGGTTAGCAACATTTCGCCCGTGCGTCGCCCAATCCGCAGCCCTAGGTGACGGATTTTCCCTCGGTGAAGTTTTTCGTCGTAAATTCCCCAACCCCGCTCCTGGATGTCTTGCTTGACTTCTGCCAGCAAGGGATTCAGACGCGAGTCTTGAACCGGGCATTGATTCAAATTAATCAGGTGGTGGCTGCCTTTTTGGTAGTAACCTGCTTGTACTTGACCAGTGGATGACCGTTTTACCGGATAGGTGGCTTTGTTGCGATAGCCCAAAGAATCGGCAACTGCCAGGACGGGATCGACGGTTGGCTGAGCGATCCCGCCAATGCGTTCTAAGGCTTGGATTACCTGATTTCTCTTGGCTTCTAGCTGGTGCTGGTAGTCAATATGCTGCCACTGACAGCCCCCACACTTATCTGCCACGATGCAGGATGGACGGATGCGATCGCTAGATGCTTCCAATATCTCATCCAATTTGCCGTGGGCATATTGAGGTTTGACTCGCACTAAGCGCACGCGAACGCGATCGCCCGGAACTGTATCCGGGACAAAAATCACCCGACCCCCCAAACGACCCACCCCGTCACCGCTGTCACTGAGATCGCTGATGATTACTTCCACCCGTTGACCTTGTTGCCAAAGGTCTTCACCCGCCTCGTTAGAACCTGTCTTTAGTGATTTTGTTAGTGACATATTATCTCTGTCTCTTTATTTGTGTCCCACCGACTCGTTAAACTACGAATGATATTCTGAATCATCCCGATAATCATGAGTGTAGTTAGCCAAGTTATTCTCAAAGCAGACGACGAACTTCGTTACCCCAGTAGTGGCGAACTCAACAGCATCAAAGATTTTTTGCAAACTGGCGAACAGCGGGTGCGTATCGCCAACACGCTGGCTGAAAATGAGAAAAAAATTGTTCAAGAATCCAGTAAGCAGCTCTGGCAAAAACGCCCTGACTTCATCGCGCCAGGGGGGAATGCGTACGGAGAGCGGCAACGGGCGCTATGCCTGCGGGATTACGGCTGGTACTTGCGTCTAATTACCTACGGAGTTCTTTCCGGTGACAAGGAACCGATTGAAAAAATTGGTTTGATTGGCGTGCGGGAAATGTATAACTCCCTCGGCGTTCCTGTCCCAGGCATGGTTGAATCCATCCGTTGCTTGAAAAAAGCCTCCCTCGACTTACTCAGCGAGGATGATGCAATAGCCGCGGCTCCTTATTTCGACTACATCATTCAATCCATGTCCTGATTCTATCGCTATCGACTAGAACATGCGATCGCAGGTGAAGAAGAAGGATTCTTCTTCACTTGTTGTCTTTATGCTTATAGCAACAAAAAACCGACAGTCTCTCTACAGAATCTGTCGGCTCGTCGTGTGTTCCCTATTGATGACTCGGCTAGAGTTCAGTCGTCTCTTAGTATGACCACTCAGCCAAAAAGGGAGAACGATATCGATCATCATCATCTGTGATTACAATCACAGATGATGATAGCTCACAAATGCGTAGGGCAAAGTTGCAGGCAAAGCAGGAGTGCCTGGAGCGATCGCCCAAAAGACGAAGAATCTCCCCAGCCTGGATAAAAGCTGAAAAAAAGACCAATAGTTTGCTAGCGCAGTGTACACTCGTGATACGGGATGTTTACGCCAAAGGGAGCGCAATTAATGGAATGTCTTTCCTGAAGAGATTGCCTAGAACTACCCTGGCGCTGCTTCTGGGTACTTATGGTGTATACGGCTGGTTGTTTTCCTCTACATATACCACGGAGATTTTGCTATTAGAGACAGCCTTAGTTTTCTTGATATCCTTGTTTTTAACCGCTCCTATCAGGCTTTTAAGAATCTTTTTTGCCCGTTGGATGAATTCGGATACCAGAGCGTTTATTTCAGTCATAGCCGGAGCGTTGGCTGGAGTGTTCATCCTCAGCTGGATTAATGTTTTCTCCAATATTTTTGTTTTACTCTCAGCAGGTGCCCTAGCTAGGCTCGACCTTCAAACTTCTAAATTCAATGCAGTGCAAGCTTTTTGGATTCTCCTTATCGTATCGTTGAGTGGGTTTGGTTTAGGCTTGATAATAAATCGTTTGATCCTGAATCCATCTTCTTAACCAACAGCACCATCAGCTTCTGTTTTGACTTTAAAAGGTGCAATAACATACATTGCAGCCTATCGCACCTTTATTTTCTCTCAATGGACACTGTAAATACCGTCACACAGGGCGAGTCGATAGGTGCTAGATTTCTGGAAACTAGAGTAAGCGTTTAACTGTCCTCTTGCTCTACAGCAGTCTTGCTGTGGGGCAGTTTTGTTTTTGGCTCCAAAAGCTGAAGTAATGGATAGGGACGCGATCTCGCCTCTTCCCGTAAAATCTGCCGCGTGATCGCCTTAATCTCTCTCCGGCAACTGAACTTTAACCTGTCCTTCCGGCGTAATAATGACTTTGCCGCCGAGTTCCTCAATGCGACTAATGGCTTTCTTGCGCGTCCGGTCATCAACCGCATTCTGTAAAACCATTGTCCAGCCAGCTACTTGAGCCTTTTGGCTATTAGGATTGCGGGTTATAAACTCAGATGTTTGGCGAGAAATTTCTACTACTATTTTGCTTTCGGAATCGGAATAAGTACTTGCCCACTCCGCTGCCTTCTCAAAAGATTGCCTTGCCGCTTGAGGATTTCCTAAAAACAATAATTCATCAATACCTTTATAGCGCCAAACATAATAAGACCTGGGTGGAACTTGAGGCGTAAGCGACTTTAGTCCTTTTTCCATCAAAGCAACAGATCGTTCTGGCATCGCTGCGTATAAAGAACTACTAGCAGAAAGAAAAAGATACGCTTCTCTAAACCTAGGATCACGGTCTACTATTATTTCAAAGTAATTCGGGCTGAGGGTATAGCCTGTAACTTTCCGAACTTCATCATCACCAAAATACTGAGCAAAGCTAAGAAACACCCAGCCTGCAAAAAGATTGTCAAATCCAAAGTTCGGAAATTTCTGAAGCAGATTGAGGCGGATCTTTTCTGCTTCTACTTCTTTTTCTATTTCTTCTGCTGAGGCAATTTTTGCTTTTGAACTTAGTTTATTTAATTGAGGTATCTGTAATACCCCAATTGCCAAAACGCACAGCAGTGCTAAGAAGGACGCACCTACCAGTTGGCTGAAGCTTTGACGAAATCGAGAAAGCATTTACATCACCTGCTTAAAAGTGGAAAATATAACTGACCTTTTAAAAATTTGTTGTTTATCGTTTGTAGCTGTGCAAATACTATAATAAGATTTATTATTTTTTTGTAATAAATATGATATTTGTTATAAATATATTAGTTTAAGATGATGATAGTCTAGCTTTGATAAGTAATGATAAAAACTGAGTTAGAGTATGGAAACTTCTTTTGCTTCTGCTGATGCATATTGGGAATATCTCGAAAAGGCTTGTATTCGCCTCGATTCAAATGTGCGATCGCGTATAACCACCATTCTTGATGGTACTTCCTGGGATGACCCCACATCTGCCTTAGATTTAAATAATATTGCAGTAGTGGCACTCATTGAGGCAGAACAGTCTCACGAGCCATCTGTGCGAACGCTTTATGTTGAGATGGCTTTAGAGGCATTAAATAGGGGGGCGGAGTTGGATGGTAATCCACTCTGCACAGCTCATCTGGCTCTAGTCCTAGCCATGATTGGAGAAAGCGAACAAGCGATGCAGACAGCTTTCTCTACCTTTGTTGCTACCCTCCAGCCTGCTTATATTAATGATAAACCAATTGCTCTAGGTATAGTATATCTACCTCGTACTCCTACCAGCTTAACAGATTTCCAGTATGAGAAACTAGCTCAAATTCTGCAAATTGAAGATGGCTATTCTCAATCCCTGTTATTGTTCAGTGAAATTTTGTGTTGGGCAACTCTCGTTTTTTACAATAAAACAGGACTACGATTATTAAATTTAGCTGCTCAACTGTCACCCGATTCCCTTGCACTTAATCTAAAGCTGGGGATCTCTAGTTTGATGAATAATCAATGGGAAGGACTTTTGTACTTAAACCGCGCTAGGCAAAAAGCAGCAAATTCGGCAATTATTCTGCAAGCGCTACACTTAGCTTATCGAGATATGCAACAGATAGAGTCTGCTAGTTTATGGCTAAAAATTGGGCAAAATATCAGCAAGAAAAACCCAGATTCTGTAGAGTGGAAATGGACTAATAAAGAAGCTGACAGTTTACTAACTTATGTACCTTTTGAAGGTACATTACTATTAGCAGTTGAACCAAGTTTACGCAGTATTGTAACCAGCGTATTGATTGGGGAAGGAGACTGGTTTGAGAAAGAAATGGAGTTTTGGCGAAACTGGATAAAACCCGGTATGACGGTTATCGATGTGGGTGCGAATGTAGGAGTATATACTTTCAGTGCTGCTCTAAAGGTGGGATCGGAAGGATGCGTACTAGCTGTTGAACCTTTTTCAGGCTGCGTTCGTTGTTTGCAAGAAACCTGTAAAGTCAATAACTTAAGTTGGGTTAAAGTTTGTGCAGGAGCAGCAAGCGATCGCAATGGCAAAGCCCAATTATCTCTAAATGCTGCTAGCGAACTTAACGAAATAGTTTCTAGCGATGCCGAAACAGCAAATCAGACTGGTGCTTTTGAAGAAGTTGACTGCTTTTCTCTTGATAATCTCATTGAGCAAGAAAATGTCAATCAGGTTGATTTCTTAAAAATTGATGCTGAAGGACATGAGATGCAAGTATTAGAGGGGAGTAACAGAATTTTAAACGAATTTTCCCCTGGCATTCTTTACGAAAATATTGCTGGAAATAAAGACAGTAATACAGCAGTTGCTGATTTTTTGGTATCTAGAGGCTATCAACTGTTTCGATACCAGCCTTACTTGCAGCAGTTGATTCCCATAAACTCTGCTGAAGAGATGCAAGGTAAACTGAATATAATTGCGTTACATAACCAGGAGTTATAAGAACTCAGTTGAAAATTAATATTAAACACTTGAAAAAGAGGAGTTTAAAATGCCAGTTTTTCTCTCAAGCTTAAAGAAAAGTGGTCACTTGGATCAGCTCCAAATCACTATATGTAATGTTGGTTCTCGTAAATTAGGAAGCCACGATGACTATACTAGCCTTGGTTGGGATGTATTTGCACCTCGGTTGACTATATACGGATTCGATGCAGATATAGATGCTTGTGATGAAGCGAACGCTGAACTTGAAGCTAGACAAATAAATTGGACAGAAAAACACATTCCTTTAGCACTGGGAAATTCTATAGGAGAGTCTACACTCTATGTCACAAAACATCCTATGTGTAGTTCGTTATATCCACCCAATGAACCTTATTTAGCTCGGTTTGGCGGACTTCCAGAATTAGTAAATTTAGATTTTACTATGGAAATTGAAACTACAACTTTAGATATTTTTTGTCAAGAGGAGGGAATCAAAGAAATTGATTTTCTCCAGGTTGATGTTCAGGGTGCCGATCTACAAGTTTTAGAAGGAGCGTCTGAAATATTAAAACGTAGTATTCTGGCTGTGCAAATTGAAGTTGAATTTTCTCATTTATATGCTAAGCAACCCTTGTTTGCAGATGTAGATATGTATCTTCGAGAAAAAGGCTTTACATTATTTGATTTAGCTACTTCTTACCGTGTTCGTGCGCGATCGCCTATTCATTCAAGAGTTCGTGCTGGACAATTACTTTGGGCAGATGCGTTTTACTTCCGAGATTTGATTAGAGAGGATATCAGTATCCCTTTAAAAACACCAAAGCAAATTTTTAAGTTAGCTTGCATTGCCGATATAATGAATTTTCCAGACTATGCTCTGGAACTATTGGAGTATTTGACGCTGCAATATGGAACTGATGCAAATTATAATTTTGCTAACAATATCATTGAGAGTTTGGCTCAATTCCCTGGGCTGATACAGCAAGGATTAGGTTCCTTGCCTATTGTAGAAAAGATTCGCGATCGCGTTAGTGGCGATGTTCAAGGTTTGCTTGCTTAAGTACGATTGCCTTGAGTATACTTTTCCCACATCTGCTCGTAAGCCTTTTCCATTTCGCGGGTGAACTGCTTAGCATTCCACAAAGGAGCTGTTTGCCGCGATTGTTTCAGTTTCCAAGCAACTTGTTGCCGTAAGGCTGCATCCTTCCCTAAGCGAACTCCCCATTCTATATATTCTTCATCCGTCCAAGCGATACCTTCTGTTATACCTGCATTCATCATCATGCCGTAGCTGTTACGAGCCGAAAATTGCTCACCTACTCGTGTAACCAAGGGAATGCACATCCACAGGGTTTCTAGGGTAGTGGTAGCACCGTTGTAAGGATAAGTATCCAGTACCACATCAGCAATACCTAGGTTAGCTCGATGAACTTCTTCTGAAATATCAATCGGCATAAATTTTAGGCGTTCGCAATTTACACCTTCTTCTTGAGCAATCTTTCCAAAAAAAGTTCGTGAAGATTTTTCATCAGATGGGCCTTTAATTAGAAAATAGCTATTCGGTACCTCTTTGAGAATTTTCATCTGTAATCGTACATTATCGGGATTCCGTTTATACCCTTTCTGTGCGACAAAGTACACAACAGCATCATTGGGAATATCTAGCTGATCGCGCCGCAGAGTAGGCGCAGCTACTTCAAATCCATCAACCGCGACATAAGTGTTGGGTAGTCGCCAGATCATTTCTGTATAGTGTTCTTGGGCATAATCAGGGAGAACATAAGGATCGGCAATAAAGTAGTCAATTGATGGTAGTCCCGAAGCATCCCAACCTAACCAACTTACTTGAACTGGGGCAGACTTCTTAGCAAAAATTTCGCATGTATGCCCAGAGGTAATGCTATCGAGATCCACTAAAATGTCCAACTCATCCTCGTCAATTTGCTTGAGAACTTCTGGACCAAGAACGTCAGAGCGGTAAGCTCGATCACTGTTGCCCACAAACCAACGCTGGGTAAAATCGTCAACAGATAGATAGCCTACAAGATAAGTGTGAATTTGAAAACGTTCTCGATCATGATGCTCAAATAGCCAGCGAGATATCCAACCTACCGAGTGTCTTCTTAGGCATTGAGAAACATAGCCAATTTTTAAAATTTTTTTCTTTTCAATTACTATTTGACTATAAAGAGTCTTTTGACTGCTTTCTACTATCGATGCTTCTTCTTTTACTGAGTTTTGATAATTTTCATAGCAAAGACGAGCAATCTTATTTTGAATCAAACGGTTATCAGGAAGGTCATCTTTGAAGTAGGGCGAAAAAAATGGTGAGACAAAAAGAGATGATATAAAGTTCTTCCCTATATTAGTCGGCCATTCTTCTATTAAGGAAAACATCAAGTCTCTATGCAAGTAGAACATAGAGCAAGATTCTTCCCAATATCCCGATGCAGACATCAATGCTCTAATTACTAGGTAATTTCTATAAACTTTTTCATGTAAGCCTTCAGCTAATTCATAGCAGGACTTTGCTGTATCTATACCTTTATCGTATTCGTAACAATTTTGATAGAAAACTGTCAATTGCGCCTGAATTTCTGCTAAATTATTACATTTATCAAGGCATAATTCAGCATAGCGCGATGCTATGTGAGGCTTGTTACCAGAGTAAGCAATTTTTATAGCAGCATACATCACAGTATCGACCAGGGCTTGAGGCTCAGCGGTATAGTTTATGCAAGCCTCAGCAAACCTGATAACTGCTTGTTCAGCATACGCATAACTTAAAAGACTTTCGAGGACTTCTAGCAATAAATTAATATCAATATCATCTGAGTTTTTTTCTTTCAATAATTCAATGATTCCTGATTCAGTTATATCTTCACCTGTAAAGGTTTCTAATTGGATAGAAAGTGAAAAACTACGCAATAAATTATTAGTGTTCCTGGGGGCGATTTCCCGGATATGCTGACGGATAACCCAGGCAATTTTATAATCTTCAAGAGATTCGCGCCGTTCGGCTTCTGTTTCCAGAATTTGAACCAGTTCTGCTGTCCACAAATCAATTGTTTCTAGTCCCTCATCTCCCATTCCCATTCCCAGAAGCCAAGTTGTCTGAGCCTCAGCTTCTTGGGCTTGTAACAAAAGCATTAAACCTAAATGCCAGTAGTAAGACCTTACATCAGGTTCTACTGAAATTGCTTCCTCGTAAAGGTTTGCTGCTTTGCCATATAATCCTTGAACTAGGTACTGATGGGCTTGTTGTTGCCAATCTATAGAATTTTTCAATGCTTGCGTAAAAGTCATAATAATTTAAATTTTGTAGTAGCTAAAAATGCTTGATTAAAAATCCAATTTACATTAGGACGAGTGGGTAGATGAACTTACACTACCCACTCAACAGGTTAACTTTCCCCTACAGTTTCTGTTCTGTAGATATCTAAGCTGCGTTGGCAGTAGTAATTACTGTGTACCACCGACTTGAATTTGGTTAGCAGCATCACATTTTCTACCCTCAGTGGCAACTCCAGCAGCTCCCGCTGTATTGAATCCACCCGCTGTCTTGCTCTCACACAAAACGGCAACGCTTGTGTATTCACCATTACCAGACTGAATCAGCGACACCAAACCAGTATAGTTTTTCAAAGGTGCAGTAACAGAAGGGGCTTTGCTTGAATAACTAGATGCGAATACGTTCGTACCTACACCAGAAAAAGTGGAGTTGTAATCATAGTTAGCGGTTCTAGTTTTAATGCCAATACCCAAATCTGCAACAGCATTAGTGCCCCCAGCGAATTTGCTAAACTCTGTGTAATTAGCTTGCTGAGCTTTATTCAGGGAACCAATGTAGGTCTTTGCTTCAGACTGCTTACCCTTGTTAGCTTGACTTAGGAAGGAGGGTAAAGCAATGGCAGCCAGAATACCGATGATGATGATAACGACAAGTAGTTCAATCAGGGTGAAACCTTCGTCCTGCTTTTTCTGGTTGAGGTGTTGCAGGAACTTGGCTTTTAGTTCGGTTTTCATGAGCGTTTCTCCTAGGGGTGGGGGATGCTTGACTTGTATCTGCTGCATCTAACTTACCCACTTCCGATCAATTTCATATCACCCCGACCAAAAAAATTTTCTTGCCGTTATGCAAAGCTCTCAAGCAGACAACTCCAAAAGTACATACCGAAAAAAATCTAGCTTGCTGAGAAGTTCTTTGACTTCGTTGAGGGCTTCTAGGAAGGTCACAGGTTCTAAGGTTACAGGATTCAAGGGTTTTACCTTAAGCCATCGTTCCGTCAGGAATTTAACAGGCTTTGGTTCTTCCCACAGGGGTAGCAAGCAAATTAGTACACTACTGTCTATCTGGACAGGAGTCATAGCTGGGTGGGTGACATAACCGCTAATTTCAAAAGCTTTTTGCTCGGCAAGGCACTTGAGCAGGTCTTCTTTAACCTGAAGGGTTCTAAGCTGAGGATGTAGATGTACTTGAGCTGCTTGCCAGTCAGATAAGTCCCACTCATCGATTGGCGTGAACGAGTCTGCGTTATCCGGATGACCACACCAGAAGTCCAACAACCGATGAACCGGGTGTATAAGTTCAAAAAGATGCAGCCGTTCCTCTGTGGAAACTTCTGGTAAACTCATCCCCCAAAAAGCTGGCAAATTTTCTGGTTCATTGAACAAGTCCGTCACATCCCAGTGTCGCCAGTTCACCATACTGACAAATTCTAGGTCTACTGCTTTGAGAGCAGCAAACAAGTCAGGGATGGTATAACCTTTATCACCTTGGAACAAATAGTTCATTAGCACTCCCTCTTTGCCATCTTCTGTTTCATAGCTGGGATTCCAAGTTTTAGCTTTTATATCAACACCGTCTTTTAAAGACTTCATGGTTTCTACAGCAATTTCTATTTCCATCTCCTCTGGATTACTATCCATTAGCCCCATCATTTTGAAAACTTCTTGGACGCGGTAATGGGTAAATCTTTGCAGAGAACTGTGTAAATTACTGCGGATAATACCTTTCGCTTTTAGTACGGATCTCATAGCCTGTAAGCCTAGAGCTGGTTCAGGAAATAAATAAAGAAGTTCATCGCAATTGATATAATCAAATTCAAGCCCTAGATTTGGTAAGTCATAAATTGAGAGAACATGAAATTCAGCGTTTTCAAATCCATGATGCTTTAGGCGTTGGCGTGCTAGCTTGACTGACTCTTCTGATATATCAATACCGACTATTCTTGCGCCTGGATTTGCTTCTGCCAATATTAAGGATTTGTACCCCGTACCACAACCTGCATCTAAAATTAATTTTTCTTTAGTATCTATAACTTTTTGATTTCTTAAATAATAAGGTGTTACTAGATTATGAATAAAAAGAGAGTTAGCGTTGTCCTTAGGAGACTTATCTATTGGAATTCGGGGATAAGGTCCAAAGTCAAATTGCTGGCGAATTTTTTCTAGTAACTCTGATGTTTGGTCGTTCATGGGGAATACTTCCTGATACTGGAGTTTTGAACGTCTGGGAAGCAGCAAGGCAAAATTTAGTTAATGCCAGCACTCCTCCTTCAATGATTCCCTTTTCCGGGCAAAAATATAAAGCTAGCGAAAATTTCTTGCGATCACCTCCCCCTTCTCCAAAACCGCTATACTAGATTAAACGTAGTCGTTATGAGTTTGTATAACTTTATGACCAACCCAACAGTAGAGAACTTAGTGATTATCGGCTCTGGCCCAGCGGGGTATACCGCTGCTATCTATGCGGCACGGGCAAATCTGAAACCCTTTGTGTTTGAAGGCTTTCAAGCTGGGGGGCTACCTGGTGGGCAGCTGATGACCACGACGGAAGTGGAGAACTTTCCTGGGTTTCCAGAGGGGATTACCGGGCCGGAATTGATGGACAGGATGAAGGCTCAGGCTGAGAGATGGGGAGCTGAGTTAGTTACCGAGGATGTGATATCGGTGGATTTGAGTCAGCGTCCTTTTACTGTTCGGTCTGAGGAACGGGAAGTTAGAACTCATAGTATTGTAATTGCTACTGGGGCGACGGCGAAAAGGTTAGGGCTGCCCAGCGAGCATGAGTTTTGGAGTCGGGGGATCTCGGCTTGCGCGATTTGTGATGGTGCGACACCGATCTTCCACGGTGCGGAACTGGCTGTGGTTGGTGGGGGTGATTCGGCGGCTGAAGAGTCGGTTTACTTGACTAAATATGGCGATCGCGTTCATATGCTGATTCGCGGCGACAAGATGCGGGCAAGTAAAGCGATGCAGGATCGGGTTCTGAATAACCCCAGAATTACCGTTCACTGGAACTCTCAGCCCGTGGATGTTGTCGGTGAAGATGGTCGGATGACCGGGATTAAGCTCAAACATACTCAAACGGGTGAAGAGAGTGTTCTCCCTGTTAAAGGATTGTTCTACGCGGTTGGTCATCAGCCCAACACGTCCCTCTTTAAGGGGCAGATGGAATTGGATGAGGTTGGTTACATCGTCACGAAGCCTGGTTCGGTGGAGACAAGTGTAGAGGGCGTCTTTGCTGCGGGGGATGTCCAGGATCATGAGTATCGTCAGGCGATTACTGCGGCGGGTACTGGGTGTATGGCGGCAATGTTGGCGGAACGATGGCTATCTGTTAATGGTTTGCTCCACGAGTATCGTCAGCAGATACACACGTCTGAAGAGCCAGATACACCAGCAGATGAGCCTGGTGATAAAGTGGCTGAACTGAATCCAGAGGAGGCGTTTAACCCTGAAGCGACAAGGCATGAGGGTAGCTATGCGCTGCGGAAGCTATTTCATGATAGCGATCGCCTGCTGATGGTCAAATACGTCTCGCCCAACTGCGGCCCTTGCCATACGCTTAAGCCGATCTTAAATAAGGTGGTGGATGAGTTTGATGGCAAAATTCACTTTGTAGAAATTGACATCGCGGAAGATAGAGACATTGCCGAGAATGCTGGTGTTACTGGAACGCCTACAGTGCAGTTCTTCAAAAACAAAGAATTAGTGGGTGAGATGAAGGGCGTTAAGCAAAAGAGCCAGTTCCGCCAAATGATTGAGCAATATGTCTAGCAAGGGTTTCAGGAATCAGGCGGATAGAATTCGCAGCTATACCAACAAAACCTGCTAGGCAAGGGTTTAAAATGAAGTCCGCGTAGCATCCGGACTTCGCTTGATAAAAGCGAAACAACTTCTGTTCCCTTCTTCTGAAGGGGGGTTGGCGTAGCCGCGATTTATCATCGCCAGGATATATTGATGACCCCGACAAAACTTCCCTTACCTCGACTTTTGCGTTTATCTGGGCGTCCCAGTCTCTCCATGCAGATGATGCGGGTGGGAATTGTTATCACCTTGATGTTCGTGTTGATAGCCTTCCTGACTCCCGCATTCCAAGCTTGGGGATGGGTGCAAAATCCTTTGGAGTCCCTGGCTAATCCCATTCACGAGCCGCCCTCGTGGCGTCATTGGTTCGGTACCAGTCGCCAAGGGTACGATGTTTTCTCGCGGACGCTGTTTGGGACTCAAGCAGCGCTGCAAGTGGTTATCTTAGCAACCGTGTTGAGCCTTGTCATCGGGGTGCCGTTGGGTTTAGTCAGCGGTTATTTGGGTGGTAGGTTGGATCGGGTGCTGCTATTTTTGATGGATACAATTTATACGTTACCGGGGCTGTTGCTGTCGGTGACGCTGGCGTTTGTGGTGGGACGAGGGGTGTTAAATGCCGCGATCGCGCTCAGCATTTCCTACATTCCCCAATATTATCGAGTCGTCCGTAACCATACGGTTAGTGTTAAAACAGAACTGTTCATTGAAGCCGCTCAAGCGATGGGGGCGGACACTTGGAGGGTTCTCTCTCGCTACCTGTTTCTCAATGTGATTCAGAGCGTGCCTGTATTATTCACCTTGAATGCTGCCGATGCGATTTTGATTTTGGGCAGTTTGGGTTTTCTGGGGTTAGGGCTTGCCGATCAGGTTCCAGAATGGGGCTACGATCTCCGTCAGGCGCTAGATGCTCTGCCTACTGGCATTTGGTGGACAGCGCTTTTCCCTGGCTTAGCGATGACGCTGATGGTGGTAGGGTTGTCTCTGGTGGGAGAAGGATTAAGCGAGTTTGTGAATCCCCGGTTGCGGAGAGAAAATTGGAACCAAAAATCCCCTGAATAGAGTCAAATATTTTATCGGTAATGGGTAATCGAAATTTTTTTATACAATGACCCATTACCAATGCTCCATTACCAATTAGCACTTCTGCGGAGATATGAAAGACAATATTTCTTTAATTGCTGCCGCTACAGGTGGTTTTATGTTATCTATTGCGATCGCTGGGATACTTAGGGCAGCACCTGTCACAGGCTTGAAGGTGGAAGCCAGTCCCAACACTGCCCAAGTATCGGATTTGCAGCTTAAACCTGTTCATCCCGATGAAACTGTTAGTTATACCCTGAATGAAAGGTTTTCTGTGGAAAATTCCATGCGCGTTCTTCCACAAATTAAGGGGGCGTTGAATAGTTTTCACACTTTGACGGAAAAAAGTAAATCTGCTTTAGGAGAAAAAGCTCTCTCTGAGGTAGGGAATACTGATTGGGAAGTTCAAAATTTGGGCTTTACTAACTGGGTTGCTTCCGTTGAAGGGACAGTTAAAAGGCAAGATTATCAGATGAAGAAGCTGGAATTTGAATTAGCGAAAAAGCAGTATGAAGACAAAGAAATTATTAAAGCAGTATTAGATCAAAAAGCAATAAGTTATCAGCAAGGTAAGCAAGAATTTCAAAAATTCTGGAATTCTTTTAAAATTTCCGACTGATATTAAGGGTCGTGGATTAAATAACTTACAAAACTCATCTTCTGTAGGGGCATTGCATTGCAATGTCCCTAATCAAGGAATTGGAACTTCATAAATCCACGTTCCTTAGTTTGGTTTAGTCACTAGGTTAAATTGTAGAAAAACGAACGACAGAGGCACAGAGGTGTAGAGACGCGATTAATCGCGTCTCTACAAAAAAAGCATTTGGGAGAATCATCAGCCATGATAGGGGAATTGGTAATTGGGAAAAAGCTGCTTATTACCAATTCCCCTTAACTCTCACTACTTACGTTGTTAGGGTTTTTGGGGTGCTGTTTCCACGACAGAACGATTTGAAACTGACTGACAAGGTGACAAATTTTTGCTTTTTGGCATCTGTCCTTCTAAGCTTTGATCTACACACAATACGGGAGTAGTATCCTGATTCTCTACCGATATGGGAGGAGAAGTTTCGCCTTGCAGGTCAGTAGCAATGCCTGCCGTGAATGGGGGATCAATGTTTTTGATACCGCCTGTACCTGTCGCCGTACCCGCCTGTAGATCCACGACAAATGGAGTCGTGTAGGCAGTGTAGTCGAGGTCATCAAACCCAGCACCGCCATCAACGATGCCAGTAATATTGACGGCATCGCTGAATTTAAAGGTATCGTTGGCAGTTCCACCTGTCAGGTTTTGGAAGTTGGAGAAGGTGACACCATTCACATCGCCGCTATCGTTACTGGTAAGGTTCCAAGTGTTTTTGGTGTTAGGGCCAATAAAAGTATTATCGCCAGAAGTACCGCCAACCACTTTTTCAATCTTGCTGACAGTCGCGACGCCAGTGGCCTTGCTTGCACCCATATCCACGGTGACTTCACCTGTGTAGGTAGAGTAATCAAGGGTGTCGTTGCCAGCGTTACCATCAACAATGCCAGCGATCGCTACCCCCTCTTTTAGTTCAAAGGTGTCCGTGTCGGTGCCACCTGTCACGTTTTGGACGTTGATGAAGGGGACACCGTTGACATCGCCGCTATTAGCGCCATTGAGTTTCCATTTATTGACGGTGTTGGCAGCGACGACAGTATTGTTTCCCGCACTTCCGTCAATTTTGGAAACGCTGCCACCGTTGACGGTGAAGGTGTCGGTATCCGTACCCCCTGTAACAGTTTCAAAACTTGTGAAGATTAAACCGTTAACATCTCCGGTATTGACTCCGGCGATGTTCCATTTGTTAGCAGTGTTGCTACCGATCACGTTGTCCTCGGCAGTCGTCCCGCCAATACTATTTTCGACGTTGGCAAGTGTTGCCACATTCAGAGTAACAGGCGTGTTGTAGGCGGAGTAATTTACGGTGTCGAAGCCTTGCTTGCCATCAATGATGCCACTAATGTTTTTGCCATCGCTGAAGACAAAGTTATCGGTATCTCCTCCGCCTGTGAGGTTTTGGAAGCCACTGAAGGCGACGCCGCCATTGACATCGCCGCTGTTATTGTCCGTGATGTTCCAGGTGTTAGCCGTGTTTGCGCCAATCAAGGTGCTATTGCCAGTTCCGCCAACCAAATTTTCGATGCTAATGAGGATGCCGCCAACGCCGATGGCGGTAATTTGGTTGTTCGTTCCTAGGGTTACAGTGACAGGATTCGTGTAGTCGGAGTAGTCAAGGGTGTCGGTGGTGTTAACGCCGTCGATGTTGCCGCTGATGTAACCGTTGTTGGTGAATTTGAAGCTGTCGTCAATGCTGCCACCCGTGAGGTTTTGGATGTTGGTGAAGGAGTTGGCACCATTGACGTTACCTGAGTTATTGCCGGTGATGTTCCAGGTGTTGTTGGTGTTAGCACCGACTAGGATGTTGTTGCCCGTATTGCCGTCGATTTTGGCAACAACGCCATTTGCACCAAGGGTGAAAATGTCGGTTTCGATGCCGCCGGTAAGATTTTCAAAACCGGAGAAGTTAAAGCCGTTAACATCTCCCGCATTGAGTCCGGTGATGTTCCAGGTGTTGAGTGCGATCGCGCCAATCAAGGTGTTATTGCTACTTCCGCCAACTAAATTTTCAATGCTGGTGAGGGTGCCGCCAACGCCGGTGGCGGTGATTTGATTGTTCGTTCCTAGGGTTACAGTGACAGGATTCGTGTAGTCGGAGTAGTCAAGGGTGTCGGTGGTGTTAACGCCGTCGATGTTGCCGCTGATGTAACCGTTGTTGGTGAATTTGAAGCTGTCGTCAATGCTTCCACCGGCGAGGTTTTGGATGTTAGTGAAGGAGTTGGCATCATTGACATTGCCTGAATTGTTGCCAGTGATGTTCCAGGTGTTGTTGGTGTTAGCACCGACTAGGATATTGTTGCCAGCATTGCCGTCGATTTTGGCAACAGCGCCATTTGCACCGAGGGTGAAAATGTCGGTTTCGGTGCCGCCGGTAAGATTTTCAAAACTGGAGAAGTTAAAGCCGTTAACATCTCCCGCATTGAGTCCGGTGATATTCCAGTTATTGACGGTGTTAGTCGCAATCAACGTGTCGTTGGCAGCACCACCAATGCTATTTTCGATGTTTAGGAAATTCGCCAGATTCAGGGTAAGCGGACTGGTGTAGGCAGAGTAATCTAGCGTGTCGAAGCCAACGTTACCATTAATAATCCCACTGATACTCTTGCCCTCGCTGAATTTGAAGGTATCGGTGTCGGTGCCGCCTGTGAGGTTTTGGATGTTGCTGAAGGCGATCGCATCATTATTAACATTACCGCTGTTATTCTCCGTAATGTTAATCGTGTTAACTTTATTGGCACCGATGAGATTATTTGTGCCCAAATTGCCGTCAATTGTAACGTCGCTACCAAGGGTGCCAAGAATGAAGTTGTCGGTATCGCCTGCGCCGATAAGCTTTTGAAAAGCACTGAAAGTGATGCCGTTGACATCCCCGGAACTAGCACCAGTGATGTTCCAGTTATTGACAATGTTCGCGCCATTTAAGGTGTTATTGCCAGAAGTCCCACCAATTAGGTTTTCGATGTTAAAGACGGTGCCGCCAATCCCGGTGGCGGTAGCTTGGCTATTGGTTCCCAGCGTTACCGTGACGGGATTCGTGTAGGCAGAATAGTCGAGGGTGTCGAAGGGTGTACTTCCATCAATATTGCCGCTGATGAAACCCCCGTTATTTACCTTAAAGGTGTCAATATCAGCGCCACCAACGAGGTTTTCAATACTGGCGAAGGTTAAGCCATTCGGGTAGCCGATTATACTACCAGCGTCCTTACCAGTAATGTTCCAGGTGTTGTTTTTGTTGGCACCAACGAGGGTGGAACCGCCAGCAAGATTTACAGGATCGTTGAAGGTGGCGGTGTTATCGAGGGTGAGGGTGCCGGTGCCGTTCACCAGTCCAATCTCGATTTTGTTAAAACCATCTTGCAAGGCAGCGATGTCAGTATTATCCAGATTCAAACTGGTATCGTTGGCAATTCCGCCGATGGTAATGTTCAGACCAGGAGTAATCGGTTGCAAAGCGATCGCGCCGTTGCTACTGACGGAATTCACGCCTCCTAACAGGTTAATTTCGTCGCTGATTAGGGTGAGACTGCCAGTAGAAGAGAGGGTGCTATTGAGGGTGATGTTAGTTTTAGCAACTAAAGTAATTGAAGCATCACCCGTACCTGCGATCGCTCCAGTTGGGGTTGAGGTAATGGTACCTGTATCAACTGGCGTCTGAATTTTGACCGGATCGTTAAAGGTGTGGGGGTTCAGGGTAATCGCGCCGCTACTGTTGTCCCGTCCGATGATGATTTGGGAAAACCCATTTTGCACCGTCTTGAGTTCGGCGGTGTCCAGATTTAAGTTAGCGTCGATAGTAGCGCCGCCGACGCTAATACCCAAACCGGGGTTCAGCGGTTGCAACTGAAGAACGCCCTTCCCCTCAATTTGTGTAGTTGGCAACAGGCTAATTTCATCAGCGGTGAGGGTTACTTTTCCAGTGCTTGTCCCTGCTGGGTTAATTGAAGAGTTCTTGTCTAAGAGGATTCCTTCTGCACCATTGGCACCAATTCCCGTCAGCGTAATATTGCCTTTCCCAGTCGATTGCACCACTCCGTTATTGAAAAGAATAACTCCGATGTGGTTGATTCCAGCGCCGTTACCAGTGCCTGCCAGGTTAATATCTCCATCCACCGACCGGATATTGGCGTTGGCGACTTTTATCCCATTATTATCCTTACTCCCAACACCGCTAGTGCCGATTAAGGTAATACTCCCCGTCCCCGTTGCTTCCACCAAACCAAAGTCGATTACAGCGATACCGTCGTTGGATGTTTGAGTTCCAGTAGTAGAACCTGTGCCTATCAGGGTAATATTTCCCGTCCCTGTCGAACGCACCACGCTGTTGTCGAAAATGTAAATGCCTTGGTTACTTTCTCCACTTCCTTGACCTGTGCCGGTTAAGTTGATATTTCCATTAACCGAACTGATTCTGGATGCTTCGTCAAGCCATATCCCTCGGTTATCATTTGTCCCAGCACCGCCAGTGCCATTGAGGGTAATCGTCCCCGCGCCGG
The DNA here is from genome assembly GCF_014698845.1 of Coleofasciculus sp. FACHB-1120. Taxonomy (NCBI): domain Bacteria; kingdom Bacillati; phylum Cyanobacteriota; class Cyanophyceae; order Coleofasciculales; family Coleofasciculaceae; genus Coleofasciculus; species Coleofasciculus sp. FACHB-1120. Next base: position 23,552 of record NZ_JACJTV010000039.1, read on the forward strand.
TCGATTCCACAATGCTGCCTTGGTCTAGAAAGATGCCGATGTTGTCGCTACCAACCGATCTTGCCCTACCAGCCATCAAAATATTGCCAGAACCGGAATTAATCGTTGCGCCAAATATCCGCACCTCACCGATGGCGCTGCCTCCGAACGTCCCAGGCGCAATCGTCACATTTCCACCGTTGGTCAAAATTTTAGAGCCGGTATTCATCACAAACTGGGCGAATCCAGCATCTCGTTGAGCCGCGATGGCGTTCTCGTCGTTAATCTTGGCGCTAAAATTGCCGCCATTCAGGCTAATAGTGCGATTAGCATTGAGGGTAATGGAACGCCCTGCCTGCAAACTCAGTCCGTTTCCTGCCGTTGTCGCCGTAATATTATCGTCAATGGTGATGTCATTATTTGCCTGCAAGCTGACGCTGGCTAAATTAAGCGCTGCCGACAAACTGGCTCCACTAATCGTTGAAGTGGCTGTAGGATTGTCAAAGGTTTGTCCGGCGACTGGATCGGGGCCACCCCCTTTAATCACAATATTCTTGGGATCGAGTAGTAGGGTTCCCATCTGACCGGAGGTTGCTGTAGTATCCACAATTCCAGCAAATTCTAGGTTTTCCTTGCCCGACACCTCTACAAAGCCGCCGTCGCCAGCATTGACTCCACCACGGGCGCTGATATTGCCAAAAAACCGCGTTCCATTATCTGCCCAAATGATGACACGACCACCATCACCACTTTGCAACGCTGAAGCATTAATCGTCGAGTCACTACTAACAAAGGTGGCAGAGGCATTCGGCACCGTACCCTTACCTTGATAATCACCGCCAACCAGTACGGTGCCGCCGCCATTTGTTCCAGAGGCGTTGATATTGGCACCGATAACACCCACGTGATCGCCCAAAATATTAACGCTACCGCCCGTTTGTCCTGACACATCTAGGGAACCAGAAGCGATCACTAATGGTTTACTATTCTCAACTCCCCCAGCGACTGGTACGCTTATCCCAGAATCCGTCACTACCAATTGGTCGTTATTAATCGTTACCCCGTCCGCCTCCGTTCCCCCCTCTCCAGTCAGCAATTGAGCCAGGGTAGCGGGAGTTATCTGCGTCTCTCCTGCCTTTTCCAAGTCAGCAGAATCAATCTCCAAACTTAACAAATGTCCTGGCTGCGAAATTTTGACTTGGCTCGACCCTGGCACTGCTACAATTGATATCTTTCCTTGCTGTGCCGTTAGCGTCCCTGTATTAATAACATTGCCGCCAACAAAAGTAAGATCTTGCCCTGAAGATACTGCCAAATTACCAGCATTAATAATGCTTCCAGGAACGCTGACATTAAAAGCAAAATTCCCAGGCGTTCCTGTTAAAGCAGTATAATTATTTATTCCATCTGCCTTGAACCAATTGTTATTACCAAACCCAATACTTGTAGCAGTAGTGGCAGTAAAAGAGGCGGGAACATTTAACTGTGCATTAGCACCGAAAATAATTCCGGCTGGATTCATTAAAAAAAGATTTGAATTCCCTCCAGTAACCTGAATTAGCCCATTAATAATCGATGCATCGCCACCTGTGACTCGTCCTAAAATATTCTGAATACTAGAATTTGACAGGAAATTTGCGATTTCATCGGTTTTTAATCCAAACTCAGTGAAACTGTGAAATAGATTCTTGTTATCCCCCGAAATTTTACCCCCCGTAATGTCAAGCTGTGAGCCATTAGGTGTAACAATTGTGCCCGTTCCATCCGCTGCTGGAGCAATCGATTGAGCTTGCGCCTGATTTGCCCAAATGCCCCAAATTAACAGCCAAATCAAGGATTTTATTGTTCTTTTTCCTCGAATGCAATGTGAAGAGAAGCCGAGGCAAATTTTGGCTGATAGCATAACACCCTCTCGATTAAATTAGGGGTAATTTTAGGAACTTTCAACGCGATATTCAACCTCTATAAGGATGAAAAAAACATCTAGTTCAAAACTTTATTTTAAATCGCAAAAATTTCATCTAAACTTTACAAACTTTCCGTATAAACCCAGTAAACCGAAACTAAAGTGTGCTTTGAGATACAATTTTCTATGCATAAAAATTAAATTTTTCAGTATTTATACTGAAAAATTTAATAATTCTGGTGGTACGGACTAGAAAAGAGAAAGAGGTCGTGGGCTGCCAGAATGTCATCCCAATCTGTGGAACAGTTGCGTTATTTCTGGCGACCAAAGGGCTTTCCACCTAAAATCCTTTCAAAATCTAAAATCTAAACTGCTGCTAGCCCTGCTAAAGCTTGGGAAAAGTGGCGAATGGGATGAATATAGATAAGTGGTATTAGTTCTTGGAAATTAGAAGAGCGGTTGTGGTGAATCGGGAAGTCATTGGCATTGATTTGGGAGGAACGGCGATTAAGCTGGGGAGGTTCCGCGAGGATGGGACTTGCTTGGAGTCGTTGAGTGTGGCGACACCGCAACCGGCAACACCGACAGCGGTTTTGGATGCGATGATAGAAGCGATCGCTCGTGTCGATCCACAAAGACACGCGATCGCGCTTGGTATCGGTACCCCTGGCCCCGCCGATGCATCCGGTAGAATTGCTAGAGTAGCGATTAACCTGGCAGGCTGGCATGATGTGCCCCTCGCAGACTGGTTAGAAGCCAAAACAGGTTTACCCACAGTTCTCGCTAATGATGCTAACTGTGCTGGGATGGGAGAAGCTTGGTTAGGGGCTGGACGCCATTACCGGAATTTGATTCTGCTAACACTCGGTACAGGTGTGGGGGGCGCGGTTATCCTAGATGGGAAGCTGTTTGTGGGTCATCAAGGTACCGCCGCTGAGCTAGGATTAATTACTTTAAATCCAGATGGTCCACCCTGTAATAGTGGGAATCAAGGCTCTTTAGAGCAATATGCCTCAGTACCAGCCATTCGCCGCCGGACTGGCTTAGAACCAGAGGAACTAGGAAAGTTGGCAAGCGCAGGCGATCGCCAAGCCTTAGAATTTTGGCAAAGCTACGGACGGGATCTCGGTGTTGGATTATCGAGTCTCATCTATGTTTTAACGCCGGAAGCGATTGTCATTGGCGGCGGTGTTAGTGCAAGCGCAGAATTTTTCTTTCCCGCTGCACTTGCAGAGATTGAGCAGCGGGTGCTGAAGAGTTCCCGTGACGGTTTGCACCTGTTAAAAGCTGAGTTAGGCAACCAAGCTGGAATAGTTGGGGCGGCAAAATTGGCTTGGCAAATCTTGAGGACTGAGGGTTGAAGATTGGGGGCTGAGCATTGGGGATTGAGGAGTGTCGGCCTCAGCACTTGTGTTCTCAGCACTGGTTAAAGTGAGTGCCCGGTTTTCTGTTTGATATATTCCAAAATTTTTTGATAGGAATCCGGGTCATTCTGCTTATTGATGATGATGGGAATGGCACTATTCGGCAACCAAAACGTGAGTCTACCGTTAGAAGAATAGGAAAAGCTACTGATGCGATTAAGATCGACTACATATTCATTCCGCTCATAATTAACTTTTATCCAAGAGGCTGCCAGTGAGTGGAAGCTAACTTGTTGGATATAGTCCATCACTTGTTGATAGCCATCCGCGTTACTTTGACGGTTGATAATAATGGGGATGGCACTATCAGGCAACCAAAAAGTCACCTTACCGTTCGGGGTGCAAGCAAAGGCACTGATGCGGTCAAGATCGATTACATATTCATTTCGCTCATAACTAACTTTGATCCAATACGCCACATTAGCTCCTCACAAAAAGGTGAGTTCTGGCATTGACAAAGATCCCCCGCGCAAATGCTTGGTGGAACGCAGGACTTGAAGCGATCGCCTTCCGTCCTGCGGTAACTGCCAGCAATGGTTAAGATACCTCAGCTGCTTGGAGGTTCGTCGCATCTTCCTGGGTAGACTGTGAGGAGTCCGAATGGGCGAGTCCGGGATCAAGCTGCGCTAATGCCGCTTGAATCAATCCCCGGAACATCGGGTGGGGATTACTGGGGCGAGAGCTAAATTCCGGGTGGAATTGGGTGGCAATAAAGAAGGGATGGTTGGGTAGTTCAATAATTTCTACTAACCGCCCATCCGGTGAGGTGCCGCTGATCGCATACCCGGTTTCTAAAAACTGGTTGCGATAAGCATTATTAAACTCATACCGATGCCGATGCCGTTCGTAAACCACTTCTTCTTGATATAGCCGGAAGGCTAAAGTATTGGGCGCTAAACGACAAGCATATAGCCCTAGGCGCATCGTACCGCCCAAATCCACCACATCTTGCTGTTCCGGCAACAGGTTGATCACCGGATTCGCTCCATTTGGGGCAAATTCAGCACTATTGGCATCTTCCAATCCAGCGACGTGCCGTGCCCATTCAATCACCGAACATTGCATTCCCAGGCACAAGCCGAGGAAGGGGATCTGATTGTTACGGGCGTATTCAATCGCTGCAATTTTGCCATCGACACCGCGAACCCCGAAACCTCCCGGTACGACAATGCCGTCAACACCAGCTAGGTAAGTTTCGGCACTGCCCGATTCAATGCTTTCTGAGCTAACCCAACGGAGGTTAAGGTCACAATTCATTGCGATCGCTGCATGGCGCAAAGCTTCCACCACTGAGAGATAGGCATCTGTTAACCTTACATATTTACCAACGATGGCAATCTCTATCCGGTGACTTGGATGATATAGGCGATCTACCAAGATTTTCCACTGGCTCAAGTTGGGTTGGCGTTGCTCTAATTGCAGCAAGTCTAGAGTTTGCTGCGCGAGTCCTTCCCGTTCTAGAATCAACGGCACTTCGTAGATACTTTTAGCATCTTGGGCTGTAATCACGCACTCAACAGCAACATCGCAGAACTCGGAGATTTTTTCCTTGAGTCCTGGGTGCAGAGGGCGATCGCATCTACAAACTAAAATATCCGGTTGAATCCCGATCGACCGCAATTCCTTGACCGAATGCTGCGTCGGCTTGGTTTTCATCTCCCCTGCTGAGGGAATCCACGGCATCAGGGTTACGTGCATATACAGCACGTTATGACGCCCCACATCTTTACGGAACTGACGAATTGCTTCCAAAAATGGCAGGGATTCAATATCGCCCACCGTGCCACCAATTTCCGTTATCACCACATCCGGGTTGGTATTTTTGGCAACTCGCTGGATGCGATCTTTGATTTCATTCGTAATATGGGGAATTACCTGCACGGTGCCCCCCATATAATCGCCACGACGTTCTTTATTGAGTACCGCTTGGTAAATCGAGCCAGTTGTGACGCTATTGAGCCGAGACATGGACGTATCGGTGAAGCGTTCGTAGTGCCCCAAGTCCAAATCCGTCTCGGCACCATCTGCCGTTACGAACACTTCTCCGTGTTGAAAAGGACTCATCGTCCCCGGATCGACGTTAATATACGGATCTAATTTCAGGATAGAAACTGAATAGCCACGCGACTTCAGCAAGCGTCCTAAACTTGCTGCTACAATTCCCTTGCCGATACTGGAAACCACGCCGCCGGTGACAAAGACAAACTTAGTCATAAAATGCTTAAAAGAAGAGCCATGTCGGCAACCCACCCCGTTAATTGTGCCACAGTCTTAACGAGTTGTTCGTTGCTTGTTGTTTGCAGTCCACGATCGGTGGTCGTTAGTTTGTAAAACCTTAGCAGAGTGGCTTTGTTGGCTGCCTTATTACCTATCCTATAGGAACGATAGCAGGGCGAACAGTCGCTAAGCGATCGCTTATAGACCTTCAAACCCCTCAAAGGACTGACGAATACGGACAATTGCCATGCTTGGGCGATCGCGCTTTCGATACGGTTTAACCCCCGATGACACTATTTTTGGCTTTGAGTGAGTGTCTACCAACTTCGCTGTTAGGATTCTGGTATTCGCACTTTGCCTTTTACCGGAAGTTAGGTGAAATCGATAGCTTCTTTCCTTTCAATGCCATTAATTCCGCTCGTTTTCCTGCCAATTAGATTCTAAACTATTGATACCTAGTAATGCTTCGACCTCTGTAAATTTTTCGATAATTAAATTACTATTAGCTGAATAATCATTGGGCTAAAAACTAAAAATGGCTAAAGTTTACGATGAATTAAATCAGAATCTCCGAGACTTTATTCAGGAGCAGAAAATCTTCTTTACCGCGACTGCACCGAAGGAAGGTCGGATTAATTTGTCGCCTAAAGGAGTAGATACCTTCCGCTGTATTGATAATAATACAGTGGCTTACCTTGATTTAACTGGGAGTGGCAACGAAACCTCTGCTCATTTACATGAACCTGGAAATGGGCGGATGACGATCATGTTTTGTAGCTTTTCTGAAAAACCTTTGATTCTTCGTTTGTACGGTCAGGGAAAAGTAATTTTTCCAAGACATGAAGCCTGGGACAAATTTTACTCCTTATTCACGCCAATCTTAGGAGAACGTCAAATCGTGGTACTTGAGATAAAATCAGTACAAACTTCATGCGGGTATGGCGTGCCCATTTATGAACTGAAAGAAGAAAGAAAAACTATCAGAGACTGGGGTGAGAAAAAAGGAAAACAGGGGATTTTTGACTATTGGTGCGAAAAGAATCAAAAGAGTATCGATGGACTACCCACAAAACTTTTACAAGATTAAAGAAACTTTTTTACTGAATTTATCCTCTAATTGATGTAAGGAACTGGGATTTAAAATGAGAAATATCCTGGGATTGGCTGTATTAGGGGTGGTTATGGCAGCACCAGCATCTGCAAAACAATCTCTCTACGTTTCCTATCCTCCTGCTAGCCATAAAACCACCTCTGACAAAATTTTCTTAATTGGAACGGCTCCACCGCCAGGAAAAGTGTTAGTGAATGGGAAGGCGATCGCGCGGAGCAAACAGGGGCATTTTGCTCCTAGTTTTCCGTTAAAGCCGGGAGATAACCTCTTTACGGTGAGCTATCAAGGTCAAGCCGTCAAACTGAAAGTTACGCGGATTTCCACCCAACCTGAGCCACCGAAGGGGTTGGCATTTGCCAAAGATTCCTTGACTCCATCGCAGGATCTCGCCAGATTGCCGGGTGAGTTGCTGTGTTTCGGCGCAGTTGCTCCTGCTGACGCTAATATTTCTGTAGATTTGGCGAATCAAACGATTCCTCTAACTAACCAGCAGCAAGTTGTACAGCTCCCGGCGAATTCTGCCGCCTTGACCGCACAAAATCAGCCCTATGCGGTCGCTGGGGCAGGACACTACCTCGGTTGTGCAGCGGCGGGAGCGGCGGCGGATTTGGGCCGTCCCCAGTTCAAAGTAGAAAAAAATGGGCAGATTGTGAGTCAGGAGGGACCCGCGAAGATTCAGATTCTCTCTCCCGCCCAGCTAGAGGTGGCTGAGGTGATTGTTGATGCCGGGGTCGCCAGAACCGGACCCAGCACGGATTATTCTCGTCTGACGCCGTTGCCAAAAACTACGCGAGCTACAATTACAGGTCGGGATGGGGAATGGGTGCGCTTAGACTATGGCGGCTGGATTAACAGTAAAGAAGTTCAAATTGTCAAGGGTTCGGTGCCACCGCGATCGCTGATTCGCAGTATTCGCGCTCGTAAGATTCCCGGTGCCACAGAAGTCATTTTTCCCTTACAAGTGCCGGTACCGCTTGTTGTGCAGCAGGGCGATCGCACGCTGACATTAACGCTGTATAACACAACGGCGCAAACGGACATCATTCGCCTCGATCCCGATCCCGTCATTTCCCGCCTGGATTGGCAACAGGTCGCCCCTGAAACCGTTCAATATACGTTTAATCTCAAATCTGCTCAGCAATGGGGCTATACGGTGAGATACGAAGGCACGAGCCTGATTTTATCTCTGCGCCATCCCCCTCGTCTCACGTCTGGCTCCTCCGTTCTCCGCTCTCAGTCCTCCAACAAGCCTTTATCTGGGATCAAAATTGTTCTCGATCCTGGACATGGTGGTGAAGACGGCGGCGCAGGGGGACCCACTGGCTATCCCGAAAAAGAGGTGACGCTAATCATGTCGAAGCTGATCGCCAATCAGCTGATTGCACGGGGTGCCACGGTGTACCTGACGCGGGAGGTCGATAAGGCGGTATCCCTGCCAGAACGGGTGGCAATTATTGACGCAGTGAAACCGGCTATTTCACTATCAATTCACTACAATGCCCTCCCCGATGGAGGAGACGCCCAGAATACGCAGGGTTTTGGGACTTTTTGGTATCATCCCCAAGCCCACAGCTTAGCGATGTTTTTACATAACTACATCGTGACTCAGGCGGGGCGTCCTTCCTACGGCGTTTTTTGGGATAACTTAGCCCTCGCGCGTCCTGCCTCTGCACCCTCTGTATTGCTGGAATTAGGCTTTATGAGCAATCCAGAGGAATTTGAATGGGTGGTGAATCCGCAAGCACAGCAGAAAATGGCGGTAGCGATCGCAGAAGGCGTCACCCAATGGTTCAAAGTCGCTCGGTAAATACTCCTGTCGGCAGTAGGCTGGGCATGGGCATTCCCTTTGCAATGATTTGGGCAATGAATTCCCATCCCAGCAATACTGATTAAATGCCTAATCGGAAGTCTTCGCTTCTGCGGCTTGTCTAACTTGCTCAATTGTCAACCCCAAACCTTGAGCGACTTGTTCCACAGTTAACCCCAACGCCAAAAAACGTGGAACTGCTTCTAACTTAGCTTTCAATTCACCCTCTTCGACAGCGTCTTGGTAAACTCTAGTCTGCTTTAACTCACTGAATCCAAACATTGCTTCCATCTCCTGGCGAGTCATTTGTGGAAACTTGTACAACACTATTGTCTCAATCAACTCTATAACTTGCCGCCTGACAACTTCATCAGCAATTTCTTGGGTGGCTTTGTTAAGTAGCTGCCTTGCCAACTCAGGGGCTTTATTTTTAGTCTCTACAACTAATTTCACTACGCTCACACCAAGGGATTGGTCAGCCGCTTCTCCTAATTCATCTAAATATATCCGTCGAATTCGCGGGCTTGTCAGTAATTCTCGATACTGGGGCTTCACACCTGGATCTAGGTTTTTACTTCTAAAAATTACCACTCCTCTCCAATCGTTAGCTCGTTCGTATTGAGATAGATAAAGGAAGATTTCTCCAAAAAAGCGCTGATAAAATCTTTCGTCGCGTTGAAATTGTACTTCTACAAAATAAATGGGTTGGTCGGCAGAATCGTCAGAGGGTAGAAATAAACCATCGATGCGAAAGGCAGTTTGTTTGACTTCAACTGAGGTGAATTGATAGGTGTTGCCAGTTGATTCTGTTTGACCAATCACTTCAAAGAAGATGCTGGGAAAAGTTTGAAATAGGTGATAGAAAATGCTGTCGGTTTTCACGCTTTCGGAGCCACTATTGAAAAAACCAATAGGGTGGGCACTGCCCACCCTATCGTGTCTACACAATAATTAAGCTGATTGAGCAATGTGATAAGGACTGGTTAATTTATCCAGTTGTTGCACTAACAGACTGAGGAATAAACCGACATCGGTGACGACACCGACGGATTCGACAGAACCGCGATCGCTCAATTTGGTGACAACGGCTGGGTTAATATCCACGCAGACCATTTTCACCCCGGCTGGTGTCATATTTCCCACCCCAATTGAGTGCAGCATCGAAGAGAGCATCAAAATCATGTCTGCACCTTGCAGCAGTTGGGAATACTCTTCCTGAGCTTTAATTAAGTCCATCTGAGTATCTGGCAAGGGGCCATCATCGCGGATGGAACCGGCAAGGCAGAAGGGAACGCCATTGCGGACGCACTCGTACATGACACCGCTATTAATCACACCATTCTCAACGGCTTTGGCAATACTGCCATAACGGCGAATCGTGTTAATTACTTTCAGGTGATGGCGGTGTCCCCCCCGAACAGCAACGCCGCGTTTCATATCCACACCCAGCGAGGTTCCTAACATAGACTGCTCAATGTCGTGGACAGCGATCGCATTTCCTCCCAGCAACGCCTGCACATAACCTTGCCGAATCAGATGCGTCAGGTGTTCGCCGCCGCCAGTATGAATCACCACTGGCCCTGCTGTCACCACCACTTTACCGCCAGCATCGCGGATTTTGCGAAGTTCCCAGGCAACTTGTTCCACTACCAATTCCACGCGGCGTTCGCTGGAAACCCCGGCAGACATAAAGCTGAATTCTTGGGTGTTGCGCTGTTCGCGGGATTCCGTCTTCCGCACTGTGCGGATACCGACGACATCAACCACCACTTGTTCGCCAAGTTCTAAATCCCGGAGCAATTTACACCGTGCTACCCGTCCGTTAGGAGTTTGGGTAATTGCGATCGCGCCATCCATGCGTTGCTCTTGCACTCGCACCCACTCCCCATTGATTCTGACTTCTGTGGGATAAATGGTGGACACATAGAAATCATCTGGAGCCACCCCAGCTTGGATGACATCTTCCAGCTTGGCATCACGCTCATCTTGGGGCAAATTCACCGCACCCAAATCGATAAGCTGCGACAAAATCGCTTCCATCACATCGTGGGAAGGAGCCGACACTTTCACTTCTGCTGAGGAGGTACTTTGCCGCTGCTCTCCCAGACTGAAGTTGAGAACCTGGAAGCTGCCCCCATTTTCGACCACTAAGTCTAAAGCACGGTTGATTAAGCCTGAGTCGAGCAAATGCCCTTCTAGGCGAATTGTGCGACTTTCCACCGAGACATTGGCATGGACTTCTTCTCGGACGGGTTCTGTCACCCGCAGCGTCAGGCACTTAGCAGCACCCCCGGCTTTCAAAAATTCTGTCAGCGGCGTTTCGATGACTTGGAATCCAACATCGGCAAGGCGTTTTTTGAGCGGCTCACTCGCCTTATTCATCACCACAATGTGGTCGATATTCACCGCATTGCAGGCGAAGTTCACTGCATCCGCTTCCTCAATTGCAATCCGCTTCTCCGGCGCAACTCGCATTTCAATGACGCGGTTGGAGTAAGAATCAAATGCGGGGGGATAGTAGAGCAAATAGCCGCCACTCAGGGGACAGAAGCAGGTATCCAGGTGATAGAACCGCTCATCCATCAGGCGCAGCGATAGCACTTCGATGTCGAGCCACTTTGCCAGCAACGGGTGAGAATCGAGTTCTGAGCGGAAGCCGTATCCCGCCCACAACCAGCGCCCCTCTCGATCCAGCAGCGCATCGCCCGCGCCTTCAAACGGCAAGTCTTTGGGCAGTTCATGCACCTTATAGCCTTTTTCCTCGAACCATTGCTTGAAGTAAGGCTCCTCACCCTGCCGCTCTTTGTGGAAGAAGCGGCTCAGGACGACGGTATCTCCCAGCACCAGCCCAGCATTGGCTGTAAACACCATATCAGGCACACCGCGTTGGGGTGCAACCAAATCGACAATGGCGTGTTCTTTGAGGTTGTAGTGAAGCTTTTGCCATTGCTCGACGGCGCGATCGCGCGAGGATTTGTGAATATTGCCCTCCATCCAGGGATTAATCACATAATCCACGTCGTAATGGTCGGGAGCGCACATGAGGAAGCGGATCGAGGAGGTCATAAAAGAATCTCAAGTGAAATAGACAAGGGCAAACTCTTATTGGATACAGACTTTCTATGATCCAATTCTGTAGGACTTGTTACGAAATCTTTACCTCTTATTTGTAACAGCGAAAGTCAGCTCTAGAGGCTAATGTCTATTTTATTCTTTTACAACCCAAGGGACTTGACAAAAAGTAATTAAGTAGGAACATTTAACAGTTTGAGTGCAAATCGCTCCTATGTTTGATTCGCACTCCGTCGATATTGCAACAAAGCTGGAGACCAAGTAGCCTGGGCTAATAAAGGCTGTAAGTTTTTGGCAACGCGGGTGGCTAAAAGCTGGTGTCCGGCGGCATTTGGATGAATGATATCTTCCTGGCGATTTTTTGGATTATCGACAATTCCAGTTAAAACCTGTGGAATTAAATAAGCTTGTGTATCTTTAGCAACACGTTGATAAAGTTCGTCATATTCATCTTCTATGTAGCCGAGATTGATTCCTAGCAGCACAACAATTGCTTTTTGTTGTTGAATCGAAGTGACAATTTGTCGCAAGTTCTGTTCTGTCTCTGTTTTGGGAATTTTTCGCAGAAAATCATTTCCGCCTAATTCAACAATTACCAGCCAAGGTTCTGCCGCGATCGCATCTTTTTGTAAACGACTCAATCCCATTGCGGTTGTATCGCCGCTAACACCGCGATTCAGTATTGGTAAACCGATTTGACGACTCAACACGCTAGGAAAAGCTTCTGTCTTATCCACGCCATATCCAGAGGCGATGCTATCGCCTAAAACGATAACTTGCTTACCAACACCGGCTTTGAGATTTTTGACATCATCGAAATTGTTGCCGCAACTGGTAACAACCAGCAGGGAAGCAAACAGCAAACTAAAGAACCACACCCAGCGGCGTTTTTTCATACAGTTTTCCAATTCAACTCAACGATATTGCAGAGGGTTGGCGATAGGGGCGAAGAAAGCGCGATCGCCTATGCTACTTAACCCAATATTATTAATGCGAATGCTTCGCCCCGCGCTTCGTCTAATGACCACTTTTTTCGGCGCGGTAAGCATCGATAATCAAATAAACGCCTTGCGCCAACATCATAAGGATGACTAATGGCAAGGATGTTCCCGACATAACTGAAATAATGCCCCCTATATCAATCAATCCTGCTTGGACAAGGAATGATACAGCGCTGGCTTTCTTAAGATTAACTGAGTCTGAGGACAGGATAAGAACAAGTAAGAGTAAAGCCTGAAGTTCTGGGTTTTCAACTATAAGTAAATATTTGAACAGGTTGGTAGTCATTTGTGGAATTGCTGAACCATACAATTCCACGAAAGCGAATTGACTAGAGAAACCGCCGAACTCTTAGGGACAGAGATTAAGTGACCCTTTCTGACCCTCATCAAACCGTGAAGCCGCCTAAGCTATTAATATCCGCAACTGCTCTTTTCCGTTGAATATGGCTGAAATCCGCAATCGCAATACTGTTCGGGTAAACGAGGCTGGAAAGCAGAAACTCATAGAGGCTAAGGCTGCTAAACATATTTATCGTAATTATAAAAAAAGCATTTGGACGTATTTGGACATTGCTGAAGCCTCTGGAGTGGGTGAAAAGACGGTTAAGCGGTTTTTCGCGGGACAATCTGTTGATTGTGATAATGCGATCGCGATCGCCTTATCCCTAAATTTAGAACTAGCAGAATTAATCGATCCAAAGTCAGATCCTCCACCTCCACCGCCAGAAAACCCGATTGGCTGGCGCGATATCTGCCACAAAATGCTGGAGGAACAGCTGAGGCGTTACCAATTCCGGCGACAGGCGACGGGTACGGGGTTGGGGCATGAGGTGGGTATTTATGTGCCGCTGGGATTGGTGAAACCAACAACTCAGCCGCGACGGGGTGAGGAGTTTTGCCCATCTCCAGATGAGGGGAGTTCACAATATCAGCTGAATGAGAAGGAAATTGAGAAACGGTTTGAAGCGGATGCGTTTCTCCGGGAGGTAATTGAGGCGGGGGAAGGCAAGACGATTGCGATTATTGGGGAACCGGGGGCGGGGAAAAGTACGTGGTTAGAGCAAATTGCCCGTCATCTCAAGGATTCAGAAAATGTTTCCCGGTTGCCGATTTGCATTCAGCTAGGGAGTTTGGATGGGAAAACTTTGGAAGAGTATTTACTCCAGGTTTGGCTGAAGGAGGCGCTGTCTCTTCAAGGAATGGTGGTATCAGCCCAGATGCAAACTGAGTTGATGCAGTTGTTTAATTCTCATCAGGTGTGGTTGCTGTTGGATGGGGTGGATGAAATACGGGCGGATACATCCACGGGGGGAAATTCGCCTCTACAAGGAATTGTCAATCAGCTGAGGGGTTGGGTGGCGCAGGCGCAAACCCTGTTAACCTGTCGGCTGAATGTTTGGCAGGCGAACGATCGGGTAGTGCCGAATTGTGATGTTTATCGCACCCTGGATTTTGAAGAGCCGCAGGTGGGGGAGTTTATTGGGGAGTGGTTTGCTAGGGCGGGGAAACCCCAGTTAGGGAAGCAGTTACGAGAGAAGTTGGGCGAGTCGGGGCAGGAACGGATTCGGGATTTGATTAGAAATCCTTTGCGGTTGGCGCTGTTGTGTCAAACCTGGGCGGTGAAGCAAGGGGAATTGCCGAAGACGAAGGCGACGCTTTACCAGCGATTTCGAGAAGATTTCTATGAGTGGAAAAAAAATGAGTTTCCCATCAGCTGGCAGCAACGGCAGGAGTTGAATGCAGCATTGGGAAGGTTGGCGGTTGCGGCAATTGAGAAGCAGACACCGCTGAGGGAGTCGCTGGCATATCAGGTGATGGGGGAATCTCTGTTTGAGTTAGCGCAGCGTATTGGTTGGCTAAATCTGGTGTACCGAGATGGGGAAACCGATGAACCTGTCTATGCGTTCTATCATCTGACGTTTCAGGAATATTTTGCAGCGCTGGCAATTGACGATTGGCACTTTTTCTTGACTCATGACAATGACAATCCTCAACCGTTACCGGGGAATATTTACCGCATTTTTGAGCCGCAGTGGAAAGAGGTAATTTTGCTATGGCTGGGGCGAGACAAGAGAGAAGTAGCAGATGAGCAGAAAGAGGGGTTTATTCAGGGATTGCTAGGGTTTGAAGATGGGTGTGCGGAAGTCTTTCATAGACATCGATATAAAGGATTTTATGAGTTTCGAGCCTATTTTCTAGCCTCAGATGGGGTTGCTGAATTTCAGGATTGTATCAAGGTAAATGAAATCGTAGAGCAAATCGTTAAGTGGGGCTTTGGCTTTTTCAACATTGACAAACAAGAGTGGCAGACATATCTCGAAGCGATTGCAGTGGGAGCGAGAGCATCACTATTGCAGACTAATTATGATATAGCTGTTAACAAACTAATTGACTTATTAGAAACTACTGAAAATGATAATACCCGTAAGAGTGCCGCTGAAACTTTGGGAAAAATTGACCCTGGCAACGAACAGGCGATCGCGACTTTAGTCAGAATTATGGAAGCTACAAATAAGGATATCTGTAGGAGTGCTGCTGAAAGTTTGGGGCAAATCGGTACTGGTAACGAACAGGCAATCACTGCTTTAGTCAGTATTTTGGAAACTACATATGAAGATGATTCTATCCATATCTATAGTTTTGATATTTTGGAGAAAATTGGTACTGGCAACGAACAGGCGATTGCGGCTTTAGTCAAAATTGTGGAAACTAATAAAATTACAAAAATCCGTTGGCGTGCCGCTGAAACTTTGGGGCAAATTGGTACTGGCAACGAACAGGCGATTGCGACTTTAGCCAGAATTGTAGAAACTACTGAAGATGATTATACCCGTTGGAATACCGCTAGCAGTTTGGGGCAACTTGATCCTGGCAACGAACAGGCGATCGCGGCTTTAGTCAAAATTCTGGAAACTACTGAAGATGATTTGAATCGTTGCTTTGCCGCTTCCAGCTTAGGGGAGATTGGCATTGGTAACGAACAAGCAATTACTGCTTTAGTCAGAATTTTGGAATCTACTGAAGATAAGCATATCAGTATGATTGCTGCTGACAGTTTGGGAATAATTGATCCTGGCAACGGACAGGCAATCGCTGCTTTACTCAGAATTTTGGAAACTACTGAAGATAATTTTACCCGTAGGCGTGCTGCTGACAGTTTAGGGAAAATTGGCATTGGCAATCAACAGGCAATCGCTGCTTTAGTCAGAATTCTGGAACCTACTGAAAATGATTTTATGCGTTGGAGAGCCGCTTACAGTTTAGGGAAAATTGGCACTGGCAATCAACAGGCAATCGCGGCTTTAGTCAGAATTTTGGAAACTACTGAAGATGGAGATACCCGTTCGATAGCCGCTAGCAGTTTGGGGGAAATTGTCACTGGCGACCGAGGCGTGATTGCGGCTTTAGTCAGAATTCTGGAAACTACTGAAAATAAGGATACCTGTGGGAGAGCCGCTGACAGTTTGGGAAAAATTGTGGAAAATGACCAGATGCCCTCAGTTGTCTCAGCTTTGCAGCACTACCTCACCGATGAAGTCTATGAAAGGAATTTTGACCTGTTCGAGAATTGTCACAAAATTATCTGGCAGTGCGCTCAAACTCTGCCTTACCCAACCTTTTATCAAGCTTGGCATCATCTACCTATCACTCCCCATCCAGAAGTTGCAGAAACTACCGAAGTTGGTTTCACTCCCTTGACTCAATGCCACAATTTGGCAGTATTCCCCGAACTTCTTCACGCTGCCATTAACAAAGATCCTCAGATGTGGGACAAAGTACAACCCATTTGCATCGACAGCAGCAAATTCGAGAACCCAGATAACCCCGCCTCGGAAATTTACGCCGAGATGGTGATGCAAGGCTGTCCCGAACGTCAGAATGGGGAACCGGAAACGATGCAAGCTCTCAAAGTTTATTGTCAGCTAAAATGCCAGGAAGTCTTCCTAATTTTTTACGAAGATACAAGCGGCGAACCACCCAAAGGCTTCAGTCAAACTTTCCTCACATCTCTGAGCAAATTTCATAACGCGAGGAGAATTTGTGTAGTGAGCAAACAGCCTTGTAATCTCCAAGCATTCTCTCTCAGTCACCCGAATTTAGTTGCCGATATTGTGAGTTGGATTAGAGAGAAGATGATGGAAGAATAAAGCGCGATCGCTAATTTATTACAATAGTACCAAAGGCGTTATAAAAAGATTATGACTACTAAATTAATTATTAACCCCTCATCCTTAGTATCCAAAGGTATCCAGATTAGTCAAGTAGATAACCTAAATCTCTTTAAGTTTACTGATGAGCTACAGTCTCGTATGGAAGAACTTTTAGAGAAAAAAAAGGCTGACTTACTGACACCAGAAGAAGTAGCCGAATTAGCTGCAATATTAGAACTAGATAGAATTTTTACCTTGATCAACGCTAAAATTATCGCTCAGGCATGACAATCAATGACATCACTCGCCAGTTAGTGCGGCAACGAGCAAAATACCTGTGCGAATACTGCCACTCTTCAGAAAAAGCAAGTGCGACAAGGTTCACGCTCGATCATATAATACCGCAGTCGCTCGGTGGGTCAGATGAGTCCGATAATTTAGCATTAGCTTGCCAGCGTTGTAATGAACGACGCTATAACTTTACAGTTGCGACAGATCCACAGACTCAAGCAATCGTTCCTTTATTTAATCCACGTCAGCAACAGTGGTCAGAGCATTTTATTTGGACAGCAGATGCTTTGAATATTTTAGGGCAAACTCCAATAGGTCGAGCAACTTGCGATCGCCTTGACCTGAATGATGAACGCTATGATGAGGATGATTCCATTCGTACAGCTAGGCAGCTTTGGGTGCAAGGTGGTTGGCATCCGCCTATTGAAGATCCACGTCACAGATAGAAATTTTTTTTAATAACAAATCAGCCTAAGTTGGTTGCAGATATTGTGAGTTAGATTTGGGAGAAAATATTAGAAGATTAGAGTGCGATCGTTTCTCCTTCCTCTTTATATCAATTCACTCAGGCTGCTTGTGGTGAGTTGCCAAACCCGCGATAAAAGCCCCCACAACCATTCCACCCCACAAGCCGCTGCTGCTGCCTTGCATATAAGCTCCCGGCATCATCCAAGCTTGGCACGCCGTCTTGAATGCTGCGAATTCCAAGGTATTTTTTGTCATATTTTCGCAGCGTTGGTTATCAGCCAGTAACTTAATTTGTACCCCCATGTAAGCACCGAAACAACCCGATGCTAACGCCATAAAAGTACAAATTAACATCCGTTTTTTATTCATGGCTAACAGCTAATGGCTAATTATTTTTAATGGTTAATGATATCAAATCCGGTTTATTCCCCAGTCGCCGGAACCCCACCCCGCCACAGCCTGCGGCTCCGGCTCCCCTCCCCGCAAGCGGGGAGGGGCTGGGGGTGGGGTTCTTTTACGGATTAGCCATCAACCATCAACCCGTGTTCCGCATCCCGGCAGCAATCCCATTAATCGTTAACAGCGCCCCGCGTAGCAATTCGCCTTTACTGTAACGAGAATGGACGACACCAGAGGCTGCTTGCTTACCATGTTGACGCAGGCGTTTTAGCAGAGAGACTTGCAAGAAGCCCAGAGGGACAATCGTGCCGTTGCGTAACTGCACAGACCTTTGCAGGACTGGATCGCCATCCAACAGCCGTTTGTGACCCGCAATCATCAGGACTAAATCGCAAGTGAGGTGAAACTCGCTCTTGATTTGCTCAAACAAGGCTTCAAAGCGATCGCGATCTTCCGGTCGAGATAACTCCCGCACGTAGTGGTGAGCAATCTGCAAATCGACTTTCGACAACGTCATTTCTGCTTTAGAAATCGCCATCTTGAAGAAAGGCCACTTGAAATAGAAATAACGCAGCAGCTTCAGATTTTCCTCTGGTTCTTCATTCAAGAACTCTTGCAATGCCGTTCCGACGCCGTACCAACTCGGCAGCAGGAAGCGCGTTTGCGTCCAGCTAAAGACCCAAGGAATCGCCCGCAGACTTGCTAAATCCTTTTTACCGCCGCGACGGGCAGGACGAGAGCTGATTTGCAATTGACTGATTTCTTCGATGGGCGTCACCTGGTGGAAGAAATCGACTAAATCCGGTTGCTCGTAAATCAAGGCGCGATAGTGGGCACGCGATCGCGTCGCCAACTCTTCCATGATTTCGTTCCACGGCTGAATATCATCAAACCCGGTTCGGAGCAAGCTTGCCTGAATCACCGCGGTTGTTACGGCTTCTAGGTTGTACAGAGCTAATTCTGGCAACGAGTATTTAGAAGCCAGCACTTCCCCCTGTTCGGTAATTTTGATCCGCCCATTGATACTATGACCAGGTTGAGCCAGGATTGCTTCGTAGGCGGGACCGCCGCCGCGACCAACCGAACCGCCGCGCCCGTGGAAAATCCGTAAGGCGATGCCGTACTGTTCGGCGATTTTTTGTAGCACTTTCTGAGCTTTATGGATTTCCCAGTTACTGCTCAAGAAGCCGGAATCCTTGTTGCTGTCTGAGTAGCCCAGCATGACTTCTTGCAGGTTAAACGTGGGAGATTCCAAGTAGGCAAGTTGGTTTGAATCTTCAACCTTTACCGTTTGCGAACCTTCAACGTTTTCGTAGCCTCCGGCAAGACAAGCGCGATACAAAGGCAGTTCAAACAAATCTTGCATGACTGAAGGTGCCCGCTTCAGGTCTTCCACCGTTTCAAACAGCGGCACTACCATGATGCTGCTCTTTCCCGTGGAGGGGTCATACAGACCCGCTTCTTTTGCCAGCAGCAGCACTTCCAGAACGTCGCTGGCTTCCCGGTTCATGCTGATGATGTAAGTTTGGCAGACTTGAGCGCCAAACTCTAGCTGGAGCTGCCGCAGCATTCGGAAGGTTTCAACCGTTTCGCAAGTTTTTTCAGAAAATGGCAATTCTGCTGGGATTAGGGGGCGCTTGGTTTGCAGTTCTGTTGCCAGCCACAGCGCTCGCTCAGCTTCCGATAGCTCATTGTATGGCTTGGGCAGAATTTGCAGGTATTGGGTAATTTCGTTGAAGGTGTCGGAATGGCGGGTGCTTTCCTGGCGAATATCTAAGTGCGCCAAGTTGAAGCCATAGACTTCCGCCTGACAAATTAAATTTTCCAGATCCCGGCATGATAAACCCGTCTCAATCAGATTCCGGTGAATCAGCCGCAGTTCTGCCAGAAACTCTTCTCCAGAGCGGTAAACGACGTGAGACTGGCTATCGGAGATTTGCCGATGCAAGTTTTCGCCATCCGAGAGTCGCCGGTTGCGATCGCTCGTATTTTGCAGACGCTGCTGAATGTATGCCAGCTTCAGGCGGTAAGGCTCTTGTCGGTATCGAATTGCCAGCTGCTCGTATACCTCTGGCATTTGCGACCGATCCTGCTCCAACGAGTCCAGCAAATCTGGCAAGACATCGCTCCAGTGCAACGACAAGCTGAGCTGATTCGTCAGTTGCCGCAACGATTGGATATATTTCTCCAGCACTAAACCGCGCTGATAGCAAGCGGTTTGCCAGGTTACTTTCGGTGTGACTGAGGGGTTTCCATCCCGATCTGCCCCCACCCAAGAACCGAACTGGCAGAAGTTATTTACAGGGGGAGTGATTCCCGGAAAAGAAGCTTTTAAGGCGCGTTTTAGGCGTTGATGAAGCTGGGGAATCGTATCAAACAACACTTCTTGGAAGTAGTGGAGGGTGTAATCCACTTCATCCAACACGGTTGGTTTAAATTGATGCAATTCGTCGGTGCGCCACCAGAGGCGAATTTCTTCGGTTAATTGTTCGATGAAAGCCTCAGCTTCCCAAGAAGTTGTCAAACCGAGGGATCTAAATTCTTCTTCTGCCTGGTCTAGCTGTTGCAGAATTTTTGCAATCCGTTGCTGTTTCCCCCGAATCGTATGGCGAACAATTTCCGTGGGGTGAGCGGTAAAAACTAGCCGCACATCCAGATTGTCAATCAACCGCTGGATTTGCTGCGGAGGCACATTCATCTGGCGCAAATGGGGAAACAATCCGTGGAATGTCCCGGCATTTCGTTTGGCTGTGCTGTCGTGTTGCCAGCTTTTTTCGAGCAAATCCGCGCCAGGCCCGCCGTTTTGGTTTTCTTCCTCCATTTCTGGCGACAACACAATGGCGGAGTCCCCATCTCCTTGCGGACTGGGGAGGTTACGCGGTGCTGCCTCACTAGCCGGAGCGTTGTAGGTAGCACGTCGGGAAAGCTGCTGATCTCGCTGTTCGTAGTGCTGTTCGACGATGTTAATCAGCTGAAAGTAGAGAGCAAAGGCACGCGAGGCTCGAATCGCGGCGTTGAGGTCAAGCTTTTCGATCAGCTGAGGCACTGATTCTGGCAATTCTGTTGCCTGTCCTTCTGGCGAACACCTCGATCGGAGTTGATTTAGCAGATCGACCAGTTCCTGACCGCATTCCTGCTGGAGAACAGAACCCCATAAGTCCTCCACAACTTTGAGGCGATGACGTAAAAATAGAGCAGAAGTAGATGTTACCGTCAATTGCTGATCCGTCGATTGCAGTAGGAAACTCATAGAGTCTATTCTCTCTGAAGAAGAATAATCACCTAATTTTAGGATTTATCGTCCCAGCAAGTGGTTTACAGCGAACACCAACTGGGTTTTCTGGCAAAAGGGAGGAGCGATCGCATCCTACTGGGTAGGGGAAGGGGAGGCTATTTTTGCTCCCCCTCCTCTACTCTTCCTGATTCCCCACTTCCGCTGATGGGGTTTCTGAGTTGGGTACGTGGAGAACCGGCAAGCGATCGCCTCGAAACACTTCCTCGCTACTTTGCCCAATGGCGCATAGCAATTCGCTGACTGCTTTGAGACCTAAAACACCGAGTAGCATCGGCACCGTGGCTAAACTCAACCAGATTTCGGGACTTGCAGACGAACTTGCATCTTCGGCAGTTGACGGTTGCTTTTTGTTAGGAAGAGTTTGCATGGGAGGAAGTCTAGATGACAACTAAATTTTTTGTAGAAAAACAAATAAAAGCGGTCAGATTTTTAGATAACGCAGGGGGCGCTTATCTCTACTAGTTTATTAGTCTGAATAATACAGCGATAACCTCCGAGGGCATAGCTAGGAATAAAACAGACTCCTCAGCGCTGCTGTCTTAAGCAGGAGGCGTCCGGTAAATACTTATCTCAGGGGGGCAATAATTCCGTAGCACCAATGTCAGTCTTGTGTAAGACTACTCAGAATCTAGAAGCAATTGTACAAAGCTTCGGGACGTTTGGAGCGGTTAACACTTGCTGAAGTATGAAGTATGAAGTATTAAGTATGAAGTGTGAAGTGTGAAGTATATCCTGAAATTTTGGTGCTAAACCAATTTTTCATCCTTCGTGACAACCTTTAAGCGCGACTTCCGATCGCAACGGGTGCGCCCTCCGGGCTACAGCGTTCATACTTCATCCTTGTTTTTATCTGTTGCAAGTCCAGGGTACTTTCATTGTGATGTTGGATGCCGATCCGATCGCCTATTCAGAGGGTCAAGCCTCCCTCGCCCAGTGGGTTTCCCGCGCTATCGGTCTTCCGGAAGTGCGCCTACGATTTCGCTTACGAGGGAATAACCTGCATATTCTTTGTGAAGGCTCCGAATGTCCGCCAGCCGGACCCGTTGTAAGCCGATTTGTCAAGGCAGTGAAGGGAGAGGAAGGGGTTACTGGGTTCCCCCCGCAAGAAGCTCCAATTTCCCTCGTGATTCTCTACGGTCGGAAACTGGGCATCCAGCGTCCAGACTGGATCAAGCAAATTCACCTAGAGCGGTTAGAACCGCAGCAGGTGTCAGAAACCCCTAGCGTGGATTCTGCTGCGAGTTCGGCGACGGATGGGGGGGGAATGAACTCTGAGCCAGGAGCGAGCGAGGCTTCCGGACTGACTGCTTCCAGCCGCAGCCTCGCTCGCTCCGGTAAACCCGAGGCGATCGCGCGTTATCTGGGCGAAACTCTCAGTCCAATGGGAGTCGGCGTCAAGGTAGTGATTCAGACGCTGCCGAGGGAGCCGGGGAACCGAGGTGCTGAAGGACAGCCAGAATTGCCTACTTCTGCACCGGCTGTTTCCCGTCGTCTTTGGGTACTTTGCGATTCCAACTACAGCACCGATGAGTCGCTGATGGCCCAGCCAGTAGCGACTCAGTTGCTTTCTTTGAAGCTGGAAGGGTTTCGGGATGCCATAATTTGTAGCCAGGTTCGAGGAGAAGCGGCTCCCGATTGGCGGCTGCGGGTGGATCTGACCCCTCCGGAAGAAATGCTCAAGGATTGGGCGCGGTGGGGAGATATCCAAGCGATCGCCCACTTGCTCAATCAAGTGTTGAACGAGCAGCAGATGCAAATCTCCGCAGTTCAGAAAGATTCAACGCTGCATTTATTTTGTAGCCAGAAGCCCCTCAAACAGCTAAGAGCAGCGGTTGATACTGAACTCGCAACCAGGGATGCGGCTGAGATAGCGATCGCTGCACCCGATCGAAAAACCGCAACGAGTGCGATCGCACCTGTTTTAGCGTCTCTCACACCCCAAGGCATCCACGCCGCCACCGTTTACGGCGTCGAAACCCACGGGATTACCCCAGTCCCGGAACAAGAAACACCCATCTGGATTGAATGGCTGAATTTACCCGCATCTAGTTATCCCGCTTTAGCCGAATCCACTCTGGAATTGGCGCAACGAGGCGATCTGAACGCGATTCAGTTCTTATTACAACGCTTACTCAATCCTGACCTAGACGAGCGATTAACCACGGGTGGCATTCGCTTATCCCTGCGCCGCAAACAAGATTTGTTGCACATCATGAGCGAGGCACTCTCTAGTCCGCAGCAATCGTCTGTCGGACCCCCTGTTGCCAAGTTTCTGCGCGGGTTAGGGATTCCCGGAATTAAAGGGGTGCGAATCTATGGGCGTCGCGCCGGTTACTCCGCCCCCTTATGGCAGATGGGCGTTGACTTTACCCCTCGCAAACGGCTGGTACCAGAAGCCACCCCAGAATTTGCCGCCAGTGATGTTTACCTAGGCGATATCCTCTCTGGCAGTAACGAACCCGTTCTGCGTTCTGATGTCACCAAGGAAGACTTCAAAGCTGCTGCCAATGCGGTTTCTTTCAAGGTGACTCGAAGCATCCAGCAATGGCTATCCGCTTCCCAATTGTTTATTCCTACCGTGGAGATTAAAGACCTGGCACCCGTCGCCCCAGGCAAACTTAGCACTTCCACCTACACTTATTACCAAGGTTTCGTCGTGGCTTTGGTCTGGGGAATACTGGGGTTATTGCTAACGGTGCAAACGGATTGGTTTCTGTCGGCGATCCTGAAGTCAAAACCGCCAATTGATCAAGCGTCAGCGGTCAGCAGCAAACCAACCCTCGATCCGGGAGAATTGATTGAGGATACCTCGCTCTCCGTGCCCCAGATGTCTTTGCAAAAATCTCGTGGCTCAAAGGCTCGTGTATTTAACGACGAAGGATTCACTCGCCAAGGAGATACAGATATCACGGTGGGGGAGGATGGAACGTCCCGGCGAATGAATGCGGCATCAGCAGCCATTTTGGCAGCCGCGCGAAGTTCTAATCCCTCTTTTAATAACCGCCTGCTAGACGAAAAACTGGCTCTCTACCAACAAATGCTGGTACAAAGACGGGGAGTTCCCCCGGATGTTTGGATTGTCGGCAGTTCTAGGGCAATGCGGGGGGTTGATCCTCAAGCGTTGGAAGAAGCTCTGGCAGCGCAGGGATATCCGGGTGTTCAGGTGTTTAACTTTGGCATCAATGGTGCGACGGCTCAAGTGGTAGATTTGATGATCCGCCAAGTTTTGACGCCAGAGCAATTACCAAAACTGATTATTTGGGCGGATGGTGCTAGGGCGTTTAATAGCGGGCGGATAGATGCCACCTATAATGCGATCGCTAACTCGCAAGGCTACCAACATCTGCTTGCTGGTACTTTCCCCAAGCAGAATTCAAACCCAGGGAGTCCCAATCAGACAGCGGCGACACCACCGGCTAAAACTCCAGCGACAGCGAATAAAGGAGCCAGCGGTTCCTTAACGCAAAGCTATCAAATGGTTAATACTTGGCTGAATGAAACCTTGGGAACCTTTTCAACGACTTATCCCCAGCGCGACCAGATGAAAACACGCTTACGGGATCTGTATGTCGTTTGGGCAAAAGCAGCGAAAATAACTCCTGAGGGAGCTGCCGATACTCCCCAAGCATCAACAGCCAGCCAATTTGCCATTGATTTTGATGGCTTCCTTCCCCTCACCGTTCGTTACAATCCTGCCACCTACTACAAGAAATATGCCAGAGTCAGCGGTGACTATGACAGCGATTACTACGCCTTCAAGATGGAAGGCAAGCAAACCCAAGCACTAGAATCCTTGCTGGAATTTACCCAAGCGCGTCAAATTCCGATTGTTTTTATAAACTTGCCTTTGACCCAGGATTACTTAGACCCAGCACGCATAGAATATGAGCAAGAATTTCAGCGGTATATGCGATCGCAAGCAATCCAAAAAGGGCTGATCTTCCGAGACTTAAATCAGCTTTATCCCACTCAAAATGATTATTTTTCCGATCCCAGCCACCTCAACCGCTACGGTGCCTATGAAGTTTCTAACCAGCTAGCTGAAGATCCCCTGATTCCTTGGCCTGCTAAATAGAACTGAGGACTGTTTTCGCTAACAGTCCTCAGTCCTTACTCCTCAGTCCTCAGTCTTCAAAAATGACTTTTATCTCACTGATCTACGGACTCTTTCTGCTCAGCGTTTTGGGAATTTACTGGTCGTTCCAAAAACAGTCTTTGCAGATGTGGACGCTGCTTATTGTCAGCCTAGTTTTCTATACTTCTCTGCAAGCACCGACTTTGGTGAATGAGCCTTGGCTGCAAATTTTAGCCTCGCCGCAAGTCGCCTATATTCCGTTGCTGATTGCCATCACTTTGATGAACTTCAGCCTGGGTAAGGCAATTGGAGAAAATACAGCCTTAGGGATGTACGCAACCGATCCCCATGAAGAGTGGCAATTCGATCAAGCGTTTTGGAATCGCCAGCGACTAAAGTTTTTATGGTTGGGGATTGTTCTGAATGTCTTGTTGCTGGTGAGCTTCAAGTATGTACCTTTTTTCTTAAATTCGGTGGCGGGTTTCTATGAGCAATTCACCGGAACATCGCTACCCATTGCCGAAAATAGTGCTAGTTGGGTTAGCTCTCACTTAATTGCACCTTTGGGCTTGAGTTTCTTTTCTTTTGAGTGCATTGCTTATTTAATTGATGTGTATCGCGGTGCCCCAGCGACGGAGCGATTTCTCGATTTTGCAGCTTATAAATTATTTTTTCCCAAGCTGATTGCAGGACCGATTACTCGTTACCATCAATTCTCAACTCAGCTCAAGACGCTGCAATTTCCAACGCTTAATCAGATTACGGAAGGACTGTGGCTGATTGCCTGCGGTGCAGTTAAAAAAGCGCTTTTGGCAGACCGGCTGGGAATTTTTGTTGATTTGTGCTTTGGTAACTTAGAGCGAGCAAGCAGCGGCGATTTGTGGTTAGCGATCGTTGCCTACGGACTGCAACTCTATCTGGATTTTAGCGGGTATGTAGATATCGCCCGTGGCAGTGCCATCCTCTTAGGCTTCAATCTCCCGGAGAATTTTAATTTTCCTTACTTCAGTACCAGCATCGCTGATTTTTGGCGGCGCTGGCATATGACGCTCGGCGATTGGCTGCGAAACTACCTCTATTTTCCTTTGGGGGGTTCGCGCCAGGGGCTACGCCGGACTTGCCTGAATTTGCTCATTATTATGTTGATTGCTGGGATTTGGCATGGAGCGGCTTGGGGCTATGTGGTCTGGGGGGCATATCACGGTATTGCTTTAGTGGCTCACCGCCTTACAGAAGCTCACTCCCGCCAGTCTGAGAAAGCTAAAAACTGGTGGAAAAGCCTTCCCGGTGTGCTGGTTGCCTGGTTGCTCACCCAGTTTATGGTGTTCACATCCTGGATTTTCTTCCGCCTACCGAATCTGAAACAATCCAGTTGGGTGATTCAACACCTCTGGGGTCAATCTGCTGATGCCCAGTTTGCCGAAAAAGTCTACGGGGAGGCGCTGGGTGTGAATGCATCTCAGTTAGGTTTACTGCTTTGGCTGCTAGCCGCGTCGATGTTCCTCGTCTATGCCGTCCATCGGGGTCTCAAGTTACAGCTCAATTGGCCTCTGAAGCTGCTGCTAGTGCCATTGTGTTTCTACATTGTCTGGATATTTGCGCCCCAAGGGGGTCTTCCCTACATTTACTTTGATTTTTAGGGCATTGGGCGATCGCACGCTACTCTTGACTGGCACATCTTGCTGGCGATCGCTACTCCTACGGCATTCTGGGTCATTTATAAGTAAATGCAATGACAGTGATTTGGATTCGTGAACAATAAAAAGCTGGACAAATACTAACAAATGTAAATATTATTAAATAGAAGGCGAGACAAGCTTCGCCTCATTCATACCGAACTTAGAAAATTCAAACAGCACTCATAAGAACATGACCACAACCTTACAAAGACGCGAAAGCGCCAACGTATGGCAACGGTTCTGCGATTGGGTCACATCAACCGACAACCGCCTGTATGTAGGCTGGTTCGGCGT
>NZ_JACJTV010000040.1 GCF_014698845.1 Coleofasciculus sp. FACHB-1120
TGTTTGACAATGAATATGATTTAGCCCTGGCTGTGATGGAGGGCATGGAATCACGAAGTGAACAAGGTGGGTATACGATGGAGCGTTTTAGGTTTAAATCATCCTAGCTACTTACATTCACTAAGGCGAATACTCGCGCACAACTTCAATAGGATTGGTATAGAGATTTTGCTAATCCTTCTTGAATAAATCTATCGGATTATTTCTCAAGGAAATTAAAGTTACACCGGGTGACAGAGGAAGCTATAAAGTTGAAAATGATATTTTGTAATTGTCAGGCAACAAAAGAAGTTTAAATAAACGGTTCATTTAGCTTCATTTTCAGACACATATCAATTACTTAACTCTAATTTTGCCCTAGGTGGGCACAGGAGAATATTATGGAACGTCCAATTGAATTGTCTTTAGAGCAAGAATTTAGCCTAATTTCTTTTGCAGATCAAGTGCAGCATATGTCTCGCGAGCAAGCTCAACAATTTTTGCTCCAGCTACACAAGCAGATGATAATTCGAGACAATATCTATCAGAACCTGCTGAAGCATCAATGGGGACTGGATTCAATTCTAGGATCTGTGTAAAGCTTGAAGATGTAAAGCTTGAAAGCGATCGCGTAAACTCTCCTAAACTTTGAAAAATTACATATATATCAGTAAAGCCCTGGTTTACAGCCAGGGCTTTGTTGTTAGCTTTGGTTTTTAAATACTTACACGCCTTGGTTTAACGCTGACGTGCAGGGTCATGGTTCTGCTTGCGGAACAGATTAGCTAGACCGATTAGACCCAGCAAGCCTAGCCAGCCCCAACTGGAGTTGCGATCGCGTCTTTCAGACTGAACTCCTTGGTAAGAAGTGGTGTCTGTAGTAGCGCCATTGGGAGTTGTGCTACCGGGAACCGTAGTTGTATCTGAAGTGGTACTCCCAGGTGTTGTAGTTGTGGCGTCAGGAGCAGCAGTAGTCCCTGAAGTTGCGCCCCCAGGCGTTGTAACTGTGCCGTAAGGAGCAGTAGAAGTCCCAGAAGTAGTGCCACCTGCACCCGTTGTCCCACCAGTTGCTCCTGCACCTGTGGTACCAGAAGTTGCACCGCCTGCACCCGTAGTACCAGCCGTTCCGCCACCGATGCCTGTGGTACCAGAAGTTGCACCGCCTGCACCCGTAGTACCAGCCGTTCCGCCACCGATGCCCGTGGTACCAGAAGTTGCGCCACCTCCACCGATGCCCGTGGTACCAGAAGTTGTACCGCCTGTGCCCGTAGTCCCGGCAGTTCCGCCACCGATGCCCGTGGTACCAGAAGTTGCACCGCCTGCACCCGTCGTCCCAGCAGTTCCGCCACCGATGCCCGTGGTACCAGAAGTTGCACCGCCTGTGCCCGTAGTACCAGCAGTTCCGCCACCGATGCCCGTGGTACCGGCAGTTCCACCACCCGCACCTGTAGTCCCGGCAGTTGCACCGCCTGCACCCGTCGTCCCAGCAGTTCCGCCACCGATGCCTGTGGTACCACCAGTTGCACCACCCGCACCTATAGTCCCACCAGTTGCACCGCCTACACCCGTAGTACCAGCCGTTCCGCCACCGATGCCCGTGGTACCGGCAGTTGCACCACCCGCACCTATAGCACCGGCAGTTGCACCGCCTGTGCCCGTCGTCCCCCCAGTTGCGCCACCCGCACCTGTAGCACCGGCAGTTGCACCGCCTGCACCCGTCGTCCCCCCAGTTGCGCCACCTGCACCAGTACCAGTACCGGAAGCTGAACCACCCGCACCACCGCCAGTTTGGGCAACAGAAGGCAGAGTTAAGGGTAGAGCCGCTACAGTGAGGGCGAAGGTACTTGCAAAAAGAACTTTGGACAAATTAGAAGGTTTCATCGTAGTGGTTTCTCTTATTCTCTAGAACTCTGCGACTTTTTATTATTCAAAAACGCTCTTGTTCACTTCATGGGCGACTGAACTGAAAAGACAGATATGCTTCTCATTCATGACGCCCCGATCTAAAGCAATCGTGGTTTAGAATACGGATCTGGAATTACCAAGAGCGTTTCGCTATTCGGCTTTGCTGCGATCGCTCTTAAGAAGAATAACTGCCATCATTTCTCCTTACTTCTACCAGAGGAACAGACCTTTCTCTCCCTGAAGGATTGAGTTTACTTTAAGCCAGTGTGTGCTTAAGAATACAAACAGTTCTATCGGGAGCTATGCTATGCTATGCTTCTCTCGATAGCACAGCACATACGCTTAGTGATTAGTTAGGACTGTGTCATCGAGGGGAGAATATTTTTCCTTCGGTGTTAACTTTACCTTGGCTATTTTTCCCCTTTTATTCATCTGCTTTGCAGTTTCTCTGAGCAAGCGATCGCTCAACGCTCAGTTTGTAAAACAGAGTCAGGATTCATCACTTCCTTTGGGAGGTGCGCTAATCCTCCCAGAGAAATTACTATCTGCTCTACAGCCACTTTGCACAGACGTCCTTTCAGGCAATTCCTCGAAGAATACTCCGCCTTACATAAAAATCATTAATGTGTTTATTTAAAACATGAATAAGCTGCTTTTTTTGTAACTTTAAACATTAAAATAGTTGCAAAAAAACTTCGCAACCATTTGTATTGGCTACCAAAGGCTCAGTATGAACCATAAAATTTATGGTTCAGTGTCGTCTTTCTTTAGCGATATAAGCCTTTTACTTAGCGTTTACCCAATCCAATTCGAGCGATCGCTAAATGCTAGCTTCGGCGAACACGGCTCTTATTAAACAACCTGAGATGGAAACGCCTAAAGTGATAAAGCGTAGAAAAACAAGTTACGTGGGATTACGTGCCATGCTTACTAAAGATGTTACAACCATTGAATAGGGACACAACAATCCTGCTACTTGGAAGCAATGTCTTTGTATTCCTGCAATCCACCCGCATCTCTTCTTTACTCCCCCTAGAAGCCTATACGTAGGCATTTTGTAGTATTTAGCACAAACTAATTTAACATTAAATTTATTCTTTAGGAAGAAGTCGCGTCATTCCTCTGGTAGAAGCTAGAACTCAACAATAGCAATTATTTTTTAAGCAGTGGCAGCAAATTCATTCTCCAGGCAGAAGTCAGTGGCAATAAAACCCGATAAATTACTTAGAAGTGCGAAGTCAACAAAACTGCTTTAGAGTCGCAATAAGGTAAACAAGGCAGGAAAACATGCTTTCTAGCTGCTTTTTGCAGTTATAGCTAGAAATTTATTCCAAGTGCTTTTTCAGTTCAAGGTTTTCCACTTTGTCTTTATTTTTGTGTAGGTAGGCGATTCTGAAAGCTTTAATCAAATCTACAAATCTCTGAGGCTATTTATGTCCCAGCCTAAAAAATTGATGAAGAATAGTGTGAGTAGTGGTGGGGCATGGGAGATACAGTTCTCCAGAAAAGATGCACTTGAATCTCCTTCAGCAAGTGCATTATCTCCAGCATTACAGTCGGATGGTTCCCAAACTTCCTTGTCAAATACACCGGCGCTCATTTGCCTATCGCATTTGCGTTGGGATTTTGTCTACCAACGACCGCAACATCTCTTGACCCGCTGTGCAAAGGAAAGAAGAGTATTCTTTATTGAAGAACCGATGTTCAGTTCCGATCCATCTTGGCGACTGGATGTTAGTCTGCGCGAGAGTGGTGTCTCGGTGGTGGTGCCTCACTTGAGTGAAGGAATGAGTGAGGATGAAATCATCGCAGCTCAAAAGGGAATGCTCGATGATTTGTTGGCACAAGCGCAGATCCGCGAGTATATCCTGTGGTACTACACACCGATGGCGATCGCGATCGCAGATCACTTAGATCCTCTCGTCGTTGTCTACGACTGCATGGATGAGCTATCTGCATTTAAGGGAGCGCCACCCGTGATGATCGAGCGCGAAGCCGAACTCTTTAAACGTGCAGATTTGGTATTTACAGGCGGACAGAGCCTTTACGAAGCCAAGCGCAACCAGCACCCGAATGCCCACGCCTTCCCCAGTAGCATCGAGAGAGCGCACTTTGCACAAGCAAAAACTCTGACAGAGGAACCAGCAGATCAAAAAAATATTCCCCACCCGCGTCTGGGATTCTATGGGGTAATTGATGAGCGCATGGATCTGGAACTGCTGAGTGGCATGGCCCAAGCGCGACCTGATTGGCATCTGGTTATCATTGGCCCAGTCGTCAAAATAGACCCCAAAGAGCTGCCCCAACATCCCAATCTTCACTATCTGGGTGGGAAGTCTTATCAAGAACTGCCTGCATATCTTGGTGGGTGGGATGTAGCGTTGTTGCCTTTTGCTCGTAACGAGTCAACCCGCTTTATTAGCCCTACCAAAACTCCAGAATACCTCGCCGCTGGGAAGCCAGTCGTATCTACCTCGATCCGGGATGTCGTTCGTCCTTACGGAGAGATGGGTTTAGTGCAGATTGCAGATACCGTCGCAGATTTCGTCGCCGCAGCCGAAGCAGCAGTCGAGCAAAATTACGATCGATCGGCATGGCTGAGTCAGGTGGATGCTTTCTTAGCGCAGAATTCGTGGGATTCCACTTGGGCGCGGATGATGCAACTGATTGAGGGTGTAATGAACGACACGAGTGTATCTCAAGAATTGCGCGATCGCGTTGCCAAAACTTCAGCGTCTGAATTGGGCGAGCGTGCAGGAGTGACCTCGGTTAACAAACCCCAACAAACATCCTGAGGCAGTCCCCTTAAAGCGAATAAGGACTGGTTTTTGGTTGATTTTCTGGCTTTTCAGTTTTTCAATTTTTACTTTCTACCCAAGGGTAGCCGTTTCATTTTCCCTTACTCCCGTAAGGGTTTTACCGCCATATTTCTATTAAATAAGCGAGGCTTTTAGAATGTTCGATTATCTTATTGTGGGTGCAGGGTTCGCTGGAAGTGTCCTTGCAGAACGTCTAGCGAGTCAGGCAGGCAAGAAGGTTCTAGTGGTTGACAAGCGATCGCACATTGGCGGCAATGCTTACGATCATTACGATGATGCAGGCGTTCTTGTACATAAATACGGCCCCCACATCTTTCATACCAATTCCCGCGAAGTCTTTGACTACCTTTCTAAGTTCACCGAGTGGCGCTCTTACGAACACCGCGTTTTGGCGAGTGTAGACGGTCAACTGGTACCAATGCCCATCAACCTCGATACCGTCAACAAGCTTTACGGACTCAGTCTCACTTCCTTTCAACTCGAAGAATTTTTCGCCTCGGTTGCTGAGAAAAAAGAATATATCCGCACCAGTGAAGATGTGGTTGTCAGCAAGGTAGGACGGGAATTGTACGAAAAATTCTTCCGGAACTACACGCGCAAACAATGGGGAATCGATCCCTCGGATCTCGATAAGTCAGTCACCTCACGGGTACCTACCCGCACCAATCGAGACGATCGATATTTCACCGATAGCTATCAAGCGATGCCATTGCACGGCTATACCCGGATGTTCGAGAAGATGTTGTCTCACCCGAACATCAAAATTATGCTGAACACCGATTATCGGGAGATTCAGAAAGTCATTCCGTACCGCGAAATGATTTACAGCGGACCCGTGGATGCTTACTTCGACTATCGCTATGGAAAGCTTCCCTACCGTTCCCTTGAATTCAAGCATGAAACGCACAACAAGCCTGTGCATCAATCAGCGCCAGTCGTAAACTACCCCAACGAGCATTTATACACTCGCATCACTGAGTTCAAGTATCTGACAGGACAAGAACACAGTAAAACTAGCATCGTTTACGAGTACCCCCAGGCCGAGGGAGATCCTTACTACCCAGTACCACGCCCAGAAAATGCCGAACTCTACAAGAAATACAAGGCATTGGCTGATGCAACGTCGGGAGTACATTTTGTAGGACGGTTGGCGACCTACAAGTATTACAACATGGATCAATGCGTGGCGCAGGCGCTCACAGTTTATAAACAGATTGGCACGAAACGTGAGCCAGTTGTTTTAGAACCTGTAGAAGCGAGAAGCAGCTACACCCAGAATGTTTCTTTAGATGAAATCGTTGAGAAACGCCCACAGACAGAAGTTGTAACCACCAACGGTCACGGAAAAGCAGTGAGTCATTAGTCAGTAGTTATTAGTCATTAGTCATTAGTGATTTGCTAATGGCTAATGGTTAATCGAGTGGTTTTTAGTGTCATAAACAATCGAAAACAATAGCCCTGAAGAATGGGCTATTGACTCTGCATGCACAAATCAATCGGGGGTGAGGCATGACAAAAGCAGCATTAAATACAGAATTAATAATTAGCGATTCTGAATTCAGTCAAAACGCTCTAGTGCAGCGCCATGAAGTCCTACTCAAAACTCAAAACTCAAAATTGGAGATGTGGGCTGGAGTCGAGTGTACCGTTAACCGGGTAGGCGATCGCTATTTCAACCAGTTGGAGCGAAACGGTCACAAAACGCGCTTAAGCGACCTGAATTTGTTTGCCGAACTCGGTGTGCGTGCCATCCGCTATCCGATCCTTTGGGAACTAACCGCCCCCGATGGCCCAGATAGTGCCGATTGGTCTTGGGCGGATGAACGACTGGGACGTTTGCGCGAACTGGGTATCCGTCCCATTGTCGGTTTAGTTCACCACGGCAGTGGCCCTCTTCATACAAGTCTGGTGAATCCCACCTTTGCTTCTGGACTTGCCCAGTTTGCCGAAGCCGTTGCCCAACGCTACCCGTGGGTGGAAAATTACACCCCTGTCAACGAGCCGCTCACGACAGCCCGCTTTAGCGGATTATACGGTCACTGGTATCCTCACGGTCGGGATAGTTTAACTTTCTTGCAGGCGTTGCTGACGCAACTCCGCGCCACGGTTCTCTCGATGCAGGCGATTCGCCAAGTTAACCCGAACGCAAAGCTGGTGCAAACCGAGGACTTGTGCAAGGTGTTCAGCACGCCACAGCTGGCATACCAAGCAGAGTTTGAAAATGAGCGTCGCTGGCTGAGTATCGATCTGCTGTCTGGTCGCCTGAATCGCGATCGCCCGATGTGGAAATATCTCTGTAATGTTGGGATTAATGAAGCTGAACTGGAGTGGTTTTTAGAAAATCCCTGTCCGCCGGACATCATTGGGATTAACCACTACTTAACGAGCGATCGCTTTCTGGATGAGCGCCTAGAACGCTATCCCCAGTGGACGCATGGAGGAAATGGGCGGCAGCAGTACGCAGATGTCGAGGCGGTGCGAGTCCGTGCGGAAGGAATCGCCGGACCCTACGCGCTGATCAAAGAGACATGGGAACGCTATGGCTTGCCAATTGCGGTCACTGAAGTCCATCACGGTTGCACCCGCGAAGAACAACTGCGCTGGGTCAAAGAGGTGTGGGAAGCAGCAACCAGTCTGCGTTCCGAAGGTATTGACCTGCGTGCCATCACCGCTTGGTCGCTCCTCGGTTCTTATGACTGGACTAGCTTGGTGACAAAAGATAACGGTCATTACGAGCCTGGGGTGTTCGACTTGCGATCGCCCGAACCCCGCCCAACTGCGATCGCCCATATGCTGCGCGAGTTGGCACGCGGCGAGATGCCCCACCACCCCCTTCTGGATGTGCCAGGATGGTGGCACAGACCCCAGCGACTGCTCTACCCACCCGTTGCAGAGAGCAACAGCGCAGAGGCGCAGGGGCGCAAAACCCCAGAAAAGCACCTCAGTCCTCAGCACCTCAGCACCTCAGCACCTGTTCGTTCTTCCTCCCCGCGTCCGCTCGCCATTATTGGAGCGAGAGGCACGTTGGGGAAAGCTTTTGCTCGAATTTGCGACATCCGGGGTATACCCTATCACCTCCTCAACCGTCAGGAACTGGATATTGCCGAGCCTGCCTCAGTTGAGCGGGTACTGGCTGAACTCAAGCCTTGGGCGGTTGTAAATGCGGCTGGATACGTTCGCGTAGATGATGCAGAGCGGGAACCAGATGCTTGTCTGCGCGAAAACGCGGTGGGTCCGGCAAATCTCGCGGCTGCTTGCGCGAGGCAGAAAGTGGCCCTGCTCACCTTCTCATCGGATCTGGTATTTGATGGGACTGGTGTTGCTCCTTATGTAGAGAGCGATGCTGTTGCACCGCTCAATGTGTATGGACGCAGCAAAGTGGAAGCTGAGTCGCAAGTTCTAAAGTTTCATCCCTCGTCGCTCGTCGTCCGCACCAGCGCCTTCTTCGGACCGTGGGACGAGTACAACTTTATTACAATGGCGCTCCGCACCCTAGCGGCAGGAAAACCCTTTATTGCGGCAGAAGATTCGGTCGTTTCACCGACCTACGTTCCGGATCTGGTCAATACCAGCCTTGACCTCTTAATTGACAGCGAAAGTGGTTTGTGGCACATTGCCAACCCTGGCGAGAGTTCTTGGGCAGACTTAGCACGGTTTGCGGCTAAGCAAGCCGGTTTCGATACTACGCAAATTGAAGCTTGTCCCATGCAAGCGCTCAGGCTATTGGCACCACGCCCAATCTACAGCGTTTTGGGCAGCGAACGGGGGGTACTGTTGCCGTCGCTGGAAAATGCGATCGCCCGCTACTTCCAAGAATCCAAAATTTCCCTGTAAAAATCGGTACTTTAACCCACTCTAAGGTGGGCACTGCTCACCTTAGTTTATTTACCCATTGAGGTTTTTAAGATGAACGTTCTTTTTAAAATCGTTAAATCCCCAGATATTTTTGATAGCGCTAAAGCAGCTCAGTTTCATGAAGAAATTGAGAATCTCATCGATACGGGAGTCAAATTTGTTCTCCTCGATCTCAAAAATGTCACCTTTATCAGTAGTTCTGGCTTAATGGCTCTGGTTTCAATCGTGAGGCTTACTAGATCGGCGGGTTGCAAACTTTTACTTTATTCCAGGAGCGAACAGGTCAGAATTTTATTGGAAATGACGGGTTTAGATCAAGTTCTAGAAACCTTTAATAAGTCGGAAGGATTTCAAAAGTCAGGAAGTTTAGCGCGACCGAATGTTAACCCTGTATCAGAACCATTGCTAAAGTCAGCCTATTCCTCAAAGCTGAAATCTACCAGTTCGCCAATCCAGCCTGCTTCTGCACGGTAAATTGCTACTCTCAGCCGTGCTCTCGCAGTCATAATTGATTCGTGAAGGCAAGATCCCCGGCTTCCCTATGAAGCTGGGGATTTGAAGTAATACGGTTCAGATAAGATGATTTGTTAAACAGCATAGTAGAGACGCGATCACCCTCGTCTCTATACAGCGACAATTCTGGCGTCTTTTGACTAACCGAACCGTATTGGGATCTGAACCACTAGCAATCCCACAAGTTAAATAGAATGGATATATGCCCGTCATGGGGAGTTTGCTCCAGTTCCTGCTACGGGAAAGACGACATTTCGTCTCTCAATTACTGGCGATACCTTTGCGAAGCAACAACTGAAGGAAATTCCTCAGCGGTATTCGGATATTGATTTGGGTTTACTGCCCTTGTGTGGAATAAAAGTCTTCGGGATTCTTCTGCTAATCGATGCCAAGCCAGGACTCAAGGCAATTCAAGTGATTGTTCGCTGCACGCCATGATTTTTAAATTCCCGATAGAGGATTATATGCAGGCTGTTACCGCAGCGGGACTCAAATAAAAAATTAGGAAGTTGAGTCGCGGCGAGACTTATAATTTTGAAGTGCGGATAACACAGTAGTCGGATGTGTTGCGTGAGATGCAACAGGCATTTATCCTGAGGGGATTATCAACCGGGTGTAGTAATAAGGATAGGCATTACTTACCCTATAAATGGCATCAAACAGCGCTGGTCGTTAATTTGTATTTTTGCTAGGGCAAAATAACGCTTGAATTCCTGAAATCCAGACTGTGTAGACATTTGAACAATTTTATATAAAATCCATAAAAACAGTTAATAGTCAGATGTTTATGGGTACTCTAGAAATACAACCTTGGATAGATTGACTATATGCACTCTTTAGGAAAATGGCTGGAAAATTGTTATATCGCGTCCGGCGGCGCGACTCTGTCTAATTTTGACCAGCTCGAAAGAGCTTATCCGCGTCCGCAGTTACAGCGATCGCACTGGATTTGTCTCAACGGTCAATGGAAGTTTACATATGATGATGAGGGGAAAATAACCCGACCCTTAGATATTCCGGAGTGGAATCAGACCATTGAAGTTCCCTTTGCTCCCGAATCCGCAAAAAGTGGCATTGGCGACACGGGATTTCACCCAAACTGCTGGTATGAGCGGGAATTTAACATTGTCAAGGGTGAAGGTCGGGTGCTGCTTCATTTCGGGGCGGTAGATTATCGTGCCCGCGTGTGGATCAACGGTCAATTTATGGCTGACCATGAAGGCGGACATACTCCCTTCAGTATCGATATTACGCCAGTCTTTAATGAAGACGGGCCACAGCGAATAACCTTGTGGGCGCAAGACGACCCCCAGGACTTGGCGAAACCCCGTGGGAAGCAAGATTGGCAACTGGAACCGCACAGTATTTGGTATCCACGTACCACTGGGATTTGGCAGACTGTTTGGGCAGAGATCGTTCCTGCAACTTATATTGAGCGCATCCGCTGGACGCCGCACTTTGAGCGGTGGGAGATTGGCTTTGAAGCTTTTGTGGCGGGTGAGAAGTGCGATGGCTTCGAGGTAAAGGTAAGACTAACCGTTGGGTGCCAGTTACTGGTCAACGATACCTATGAAGTCATCCACGGAGAGATTCACCGACGAATTGCCCTTTCTGACCCTGGCATTGACGACTACCGCAACGAGTTGCTTTGGAGTCCGGAGAAGCCAACATTGATCGATGCGGAAGTGCAGTTGTGGTCTAATGGCGAGTTGATAGATGAAATCAAGTCTTATACCGCAATGCGGACGGTGGGAATTCAGCGCGATCGCTTTATGCTCAATGGTCGTCCCTACTATCTGCGACTGGTTCTAGACCAAGGCTATTGGCCTGAGACGCTGATGACCGCACCTTCTGATGAAGCGTTGCGGCGCGATGTTGAGCTAGTCAAAGAAATGGGATTCAATGGGGTTCGCAAGCACCAGAAGATTGAAGACCCCCGTTTCTTGTATTGGGCAGATGTACTAGGACTGATGGTTTGGGAAGAAATGCCCAGCGCCTATCGCTTCTCTCCGAAAGCGGTGGAACGGATTACTAAGGAGTGGACTGAGGTTATTGAACGCGATGCCAGCCATCCTTGCATTGTCGTCTGGGTGCCGTTCAACGAATCTTGGGGTGTTCCCGACTTGACGGCGACAGCAGCCCACCAGCACTGCGTCCAAGCACTGTATCACTTGACCAAGACTCTTGACCCAACTCGTCCAGTCATCGGTAACGATGGTTGGGAGAGTGCGGCAACTGATATTCTGGCTATCCACGACTACGATAATAAACCGACTCGGTTAGCAAAACGCTATGGCCCAGCGGTGAAGCTATCAGACCTCTTCGATCGCCAGCGTCCGGGTGGGCGCGTTCTGACGCTGGACGGCTATCCTCATCAAGGGCAGCCGATCATGCTGACTGAGTTTGGCGGCATTGCTTTTGCGGGTCGGGAAGATAAAAAAGCTTGGGGATATGTGCGTTCCCATGATATTTCTGAACTGCAAATCCGGTATACGGCGCTATTAGATGTGGTGAACCGAGTCGAGTTATTTAGCGGTTTTTGTTACACCCAGTTGACGGATACCTACCAAGAAGCGAACGGACTGCTATATGCCGACCGGACTCCGAAATTCCCCATTGAAGCGATCGCATATGCGACTCTAGGCAGGGGTGAGGAAGACGAAGAGGACGTTATGCTCACAACAGTTAAAGCTGCATTGGGGCAAGAAAACAATGTATTCCCAGGAGCTGTTGAAGCCGGATGGTCGCAAGCTGATTCTATACAGCAGATTCCCCATTGCGGAGGAAATTACAGCCACTAGCCCTAGTCATGAGCCAGTGCAGGCGAATCCTCACCTGCGCTGGCATCCGTTGCGGGGAGAATGGATTGCTTATGCCAGTCACCGTCAGGGGCGGACTTTTATGCCGCCCCCAGAATACAATCCGCTAGCACCTACCAAAGATCCTCAGTTTCCGACAGAACTCCCGCAGGGGAAATATGATATGGCGGTGTTTGACAACCGCTTTCCCTCAATGGCTTTGGGGGCACACGATCCACCCGCTAGCATTGTGCAGACTCTCCCAGCAAACGGCGCGTGCGAAGTGGTGGTCTTTACGCAAGATCCGCAAGCTTCCCTCGGTTCCCTGGAACTGGATCAATTAGAGTTATTGTTGCAAGTTTGGGGCGATCGCACTCGCGCTTTAGGCGAAACGCCGCAGATTCAGTATGTACTGCCTTTTGAGAACAAAGGAGTCGAAATGGGGGTGACTTTGCAGCATCCCCACGGGCAAATCTACGCTTATCCGTTTGTTCCACCCGTCCCAGCGCGGATGTTAGAGAGGCAACAAGCGTATTATCAGGAGCATCAGCGGGGTTTGCTGCAAGATTTGATCCAAAAAGAGATTTCGGATAATCAGCGGATTATTTATCTGGATGAGGAAGCGATCGCCTTTGTCCCCGCTTTCGCCCGTTACCCTTACGAAGTCTGGATTGCCCCGATTCAGCCCGCCGCTACATTTGTGGATCTGACAGATAGGCAGCGTCAAGGACTCGCCAAAGCTTTAAAAACGGTCACTCTCAAGTATGACGGTTTGTGGAATCGTCCTTTCCCTTACTTGATGGCGTGGTTCCAAGCACCCACCGATGGAAATCCGCATCCAGAAGCACACCTGCACGCAGAGTTGTATCCTCCCTATCGGACTCAGGATCGGCTCAAATACCTGGCGGGAACCGAACTAGCCGCAGGAATGTTTGCGAATGATGCGCTTCCGGAGGAGAAGGCAAAGGACTTACAAGCTGTCGTGATCACGCTTGAAAATCCAGTGCGATTGTGAATCAAAACTTAACCCCCTCATCCCTTCGTTTGCAGGGAAGGGGCACAAACTTCAGTTTCCTCCCCGTTTCCGGGAGGGGCTGGGGGAGGAATTTCCTGCTGTAAGAGGTGAGTTATGAATCAACTTAGTGAAGAAGTCTCTCAGAAATTAGAGTTAATCCGAAATGCCT
Organism: Coleofasciculus sp. FACHB-1120; assembly: GCF_014698845.1. Lineage (NCBI taxonomy): Bacteria > Bacillati > Cyanobacteriota > Cyanophyceae > Coleofasciculales > Coleofasciculaceae > Coleofasciculus > Coleofasciculus sp. FACHB-1120. The sequence goes on from NZ_JACJTV010000040.1 coordinate 13,054, forward strand.
TAACGGAAGCTGAAGCGCAGGGTTTGCGATTGCGCGGTACCGATTGGTTCGCCTGGGCGACTGCTGGCGGTTCTAGTACCGTACTGCTGACGGCTGAAACGGGTATTGCAGAAGTGCTAGTGACTGCTGAGGATGCCTGGATATTAACCGATGAAATCGAAGCGCAGCGGTTAAAAGATGAGGAAATTCCCGAAAATTTCCAGCATTATGCGAATCCTTGGGCTGATGCTGCGGCGCGTGAATCTTTTGTGCAGCAAGCGACCAATGGAGGGAAGATTTTAAGCGATCGCCCGATTCCTCATGCCGAGAAACGATTGCCCGCCTCTCTACAACAGCATAAACGAACCCTGATGCCAAGCGAGCTGGAGCGATATCGCCAGTTAGGGCGTCAGGCAAGTGAAGCGATGACAGAGGTACTCAAAGCCGCCAAGCCGGATTGGACAGAATATCAGCTTGCCGGTGCGGGTGCCGAGGCATTGTGGGCGAGGGGGATACATCCAGCGCTGACGCTGGTAGCAGGCGAGAGACGTTTGCCACTGTACCGTCATGCTACCGCCACAGGTGAAGAGATTGGGCGGCAAGCGATGCTGGTATTTTGCGCGAGAAGACATGGTTTGTATGCAAATCTGACCCGATTTGTATCATTCGGTTCGTCCGATGAAAGCGCCAAATTGCATGGTGATGTCCGTCAAATTGAAGCGGAAGCTTTGAATTTTTTAAAGCCTGGAATCGCTCTGAATGCAGTTTATGACACTTTAGCTGATGTTTATCAAAAGCACGGATATTCTAATGCCATCCGAGAACATCATCAAGGTGGAACGACGGGATATTTGGCGCGAGAAGTTGTAGCGAATCCGACGACTAATGACACCTTGGAAGAAAATATGGCTGTCGCCTGGAATCCCAGTGTACGAGGTGCAAAGATTGAGGATACTTTTGTACTTCTCAAAGATAGACTGGAAAATTTGACTTTCGATCCAAATTTTCCCAGTGTTGAAGTAGCCGGAAGATTGCGCCCTGTGCCCTTAGAGGTTGGGTAATGTAGGGGCGAAGCATTCGGGCAACAATAGAGTGGGTAATTGCAAATATCTATTCCCGAATGCTTCGCCCTGTCGGCTTTTAATATTGAAATTTAGTGGATACTGGTTATCTGTGGGGTAGGGCGAAGCATTCGGGTATAAGAATCTTGGTTGAGAAGCTTATCTTGTGGCTCGAATGCTTCGCCCCTACAAATTTTATTTTTTTATTAAGCAAAGCCGCCGCAGTATGTCACAGGAAAAGATTGAAAAGCTGACTCCAGAGCAAGAATCTTTGATTCCGGTTTATCGGGAGAAGTGGAGAAAAATAGCATATTCAACTGAACCAATTGACAGAGAAAAAGCTGCTGAAGCGGTAAAAGCAATTTATGATTTGATTAATTGGCAGCAACCAGAGGTCATTTTTTGCTCTAGTCCTTACAAGGCATTAACAACTATTTTCAACTTACCCTACAATAAAAACATCTTAACCAAGGAAGCTTACTCGTTCAATGAATGCTTTTTTAATAAATATAGTGACGAATGGAAAAAACAGCCTGAGATTCTTGATTATAAAAATGTTATTGAATTGTTGGATTTGCCGGAAAGGATTCCCTATTATGAAATTATGCAGTACGAGCTGCATCAAACTTTTATTGATATAGATTTTGATGTAACTCTTGATGTGCTAGATTTCATGATTCAGATAGACGTATGGCGCATATACATTTTTATTGACTGTTGTCAGTCTATATTAAATTCTAGGTTTTCTCGTAAAATTAGTTATACCTTTGAATCTCTAGTTAAAAATTGTGGATGGACTTTCCCTTTTGAAAAGATTTGCTTTATTTGCGATCGCCCTCGCGTCCTCTCCTTGGACAACCAGCAGCGCCTCCACGCGGAAGGCGCACCCGCGATCCAGTTTGCAGACGGCTACAGCCTCTACGCCTCTCATGGGGTAGGATTACCTGAAAAATACGGTAAGCTGCACCCGAACCAGTGGGAAGCTAAATGGCTAATAGAAGAAGATAACGCCGAACTGCGGCGAGTGCTAATTCAGGGTATTGGCTACGATAGAATTGCTCAGGAATTAGGAGCAATTGAGTTAGATTCTTATCAAGAATACACTTTATTAAAAATTGATACTGATATTGATGTTGAGCCAATTTATCTGTTGAAGATGACTTGCCCAAGCACTGGATTTATTCATGTGTTGCGCGTACCACCTGAGATGATATCGGCACGGGAAGCGATCGCATGGGTAAATTGGGGAATTAATCCAGAAGAATTTTCCGTGCAAACATGAAATTTTTTGAGGATTAACGCGATATTGAATGCAATCAGCTAACTGCAACACTATCTCCCGATTTCGAGGGCCAGCGGACAGTCAGAATCGTACAATCTGACTCAGCAGACCAAGAATGGGGCACGCCTGGAGACCAGAGAACGTAGTCGCCTTCACGAGACAATATGACTTCTTGTTCTGGAAATTGAACGCGAAATCTTCCTTTAATTAGGATAGAAAGTGTCGTTGCTTCCTCGTTCATTGCCCACTCAGATCGACCGTCTCCTGCTGGGTGCATCCCCCATTTCACTTCTAGGTCGGAAGTCGAACGAATGTCATCGATTGGGTTTATAAAATGACCGAGAAACCAACCAGAACGGTTTGCGCCTTCACTATGAGCATTCCCAACAACAACTTTAGACTGCATTCGTTCATCCTTGCTTCTATGCAAGCATTAATTCTATAAAAATCAGCAAAATTTTTACATAAGAACCGTGCAAAATATGCAAAATTGTAGAGACGCAAAATTTTACGTCTCTACAGGATGGAGTTTCTACTCTAAATTTCTACTCCCAGCGAAATGGTTCCTTAACGCGATGCCACGGCTAAGCCGCTATGACGCAGTAAAGGCTCCGTACTCGGTTCGCGTCCTCGGAAGGACTTGAACACTTCCATTGGGTGCAAGCTACCACCCAACGCCAACACGGTGTCGCGGAAGCGCTTACCTGTAGAAGCTACAGCCGTCTCATCTTCTAAGCCAGCGTCTTCAAAAGCGGCAAAGGCATCAGCACTGAGAACTTCAGCCCACTTGTAGCTGTAATAACCCGCTGCATAGCCGCCCGCAAAGATATGTCCAAACCCGCATAAAAAGGCATCTTCTGGCAGAGGAGACAAAATTGTCGTGGTTTTGGCAATGCGGTTTCGCACATCAGCCACACTTTCATTCCCACCCGGTTGATAGCGATGGTGCAGTTCGATATCCACTAAGCTAAAGTGCAATTGCCGCAGGGTGCCAGTCCCGCTCATGTAGTTGCGTGCTGCCAAAAGCTTTTGGTAATAATGCTCTGGTAAGGTTTCCCCAGTTTCGTAGTGCTTCGCCATTCCCATTAATGTGGGTCGGTCATAGCACCAGTTTTCCATGAACTGGCTGGGTAATTCTACCGCATCCCATTCCACATTATTGATGCCTGCCGCACCAGGATAATCCACCTTGGTCAGCATATGTTGCAAGCCGTGACCGAACTCGTGGAATAAGGTTTCAACCTCACCAAAGGTCATCAAGCTGGGTTTGCCATCGACTGGGGGGGTTTGGTTGCAGACCAAATAAGCAACGGGTAAGCGGGTGGTGGGGGTGCCAGCTTCGATAATTTTGGCACGGACGAGGCACTCATCCATCCAAGCGCCGCCGCGCTTTTCGGCTGGACGGCTAAAAGGATCTAAATAGAAGTATGCGATCGCATTCCCTGTTTCATCGGCAATCTGGAAGTAACGCACATCCTCATTCCACACTGGGGCTTGACCATCAGCCGCCGTGACGGTAACGCCAAATAACCGCTTGACGAGGCTGAATAGCCCATCTAGCACTTGTGGTAGGGGGAAGTAAGGGCGTAACTCTTCTGCACTGAAGGCGAACTTTTCTTCCCGCTGGCGTTCCGACCAAAAACTGATATCCCAGTGCTTCAAGTCGGTGCTTTCTGCGGCTCCTTTACTTGCAGCATACGCTTTTAATTCTTCTAATTCCTTCTTAGCCGCATCATAACTAGCGCCGCGCAGTTCATCTAGTAACGCCTCAACTGCTTCAACGCTAGGAGCCATTTTTCGGGCTAGGCTTAACTCGGCAAAACTGTCAAAACCGAGTAGCCTTGCCTTTTCTTGGCGCAGTTCCAATATGCGCTCAATGAGTGGGGTGTTATCTAACTCGCCACTCGATGCACGGCTGACATAGGCTTTATAAAGCTTTTCGCGCAAGTCCCGACGGGTGCTGTGCTGCAAGAAAGGGCCAAAGCTGGGAAAATCCAGGGTGATGCGCCAAGGGCCATTTTCAGGGGTGGCATTTTCTTCGCCAGCAGCACGGGCAGTTTGAGCGGCTAGACTCACTAAACTGGGCGGTAAGCCGTCAACTTCGTCTTTGTTAGTGAGGGTTAAGCTAAATGCTTTGGTGGCGTCGAGGACGTGGTTCGAGAACTTAGTGGAAAGTTCTGCTAATTCGAGTTGAATCGCGTTGAAGCGATCGCGCTTTTCTCCTTCCAACCCAACACCGGAAAGTTCGGCATCTTTGATTGCTGATTCTACAATCCGCTTTTGGGCTGGTTCTAGGCTATCCCAAGCGTTACTATTTTGCAGCGCTTTAAATGCTTCATACAGCGGCTTACTTTGGTTCAGCTGGTTGGAAAACTGCACCACTTTTGGCTGCACGGTTTCGTGCGCTTCGCGGATTTCGGGGCTATTCTTCACAGCCATCAAATGACCGACAATCCCCCAACTCCAGGTTAAGCGTTCTACCAGTTGTTGGAGTGGATCGACTAAACCGCTCCAAGTCGGTTCTACCTGGGTTTCTAGGGTGGCAAGTTCCTGTTCTAGTTCAGCCAGTAGCTGCGTCATCGCCGGAACGACGTGTTCCGGCTTGATGGCATCAAATGGGGGCAGCCCTTTGCCGATGAGTAACGGGTTATCAGTAATAATGGCGTTTGCACTCATAGGTGATTTGCTTGTAAACGTTATTGGGCTGAATCGTCCTTGTTATCCGATCTTAAGAAAAAAATCAGCTACCCTTACAGGGTGGTTAACCGTAGCGAAGTTGCGGCTTATCGTCGGTACTCGTCGCCGCAGTCACCGATGACCTGGTAGAGATCGCGCGATTGTTGAGCGATCGCATTCATTCGCCGATCATCCTCTGCATCCAGTATCAAATCAAACACCCTGGCATTGTCTTCGATATGCTCCGACACCCCTAACCGTGCGCCGACGATTGCACCCGCGACTGCTGGCTGCTCTAGAATATAACGCACCGCCACATTCGAGATATTTACCCCGTGCTTGTGGGCAATCTCTTTGAGGACAGCAAGTAACTCTTGAAATAAACTCCAACCACCCCACGCATCCACCATATTCTTGTATTTTCGCAAGCTAGCAGTCTTTAGTTCTCCTGCTCGCGGTTCTGGTTGTCCCAGATACTTTTCTGACAGCAAGCCGCCGCAGAGTGTCCCGTAAGCAAAAAGCTTGATGTTATTCTCTTGACAAAATTGCACCATGTTCACTAAGGGACGCTGGTCAATTAGTGAAAATTGCACCTGATTGGACACAATTTTGATACCTGCTTCGGTAATAATTTTCAGACGTTCTGTATCAAAATTTGTCAAAGCTAGATGCTTGATTTTTCCCTCCTCTTGGAGTTCCGCCATATACTTGAGCGCATCCAAGTAGTTTTTATCGCGGTAATCCCACCAATGAAACTGCATCAAGTCAAGAGAATCAACTCCCATTCTTCTTAGGGAAATATTAATGTTATCCTCTACCAACTTGCGCGTCATTTTAGTGGGTCTTGGCACCCATTTTGTGAAAGCTTGCAAATTTGACAGCGCTTCTTCACCACGACTTGCTACCAATTGCCGTCGGAACTCTCCAATAAAGTCCTCAGCAGGGCCATAATGGTCTGCTAAATCCCAAGTGGTAAAGCCTGCATCCATGTAATCAAACATATTTTGGATCGCAGCTTTTGAGTCAATTCTTCCATGTGCGCCTGACACTTGCCACATTCCATTCAGTACGCGGCAGATATTCAAATCTGGGGTAAATTGTAATCTGCTTGATTCGGGTAAGTTCATGTTGACGTTTTGTTATGTATAGATAAAATTATTGCCTATAGCGTCAGAAGTTGGATGCGATACACAAACTTAACCTCTCCCCAAACCCCTCTCCTACAAGGAGAGGGGCTTTCCCCCTTCCCTAGTCTACGGTGTATACACATCTTTCATTAATTGGCAAAACGTTAATTGATCCCCCTAAATCCCCCTTAAAAAGGGGGACTTTGACTTGATTGCCCCCCTTTTTAAGGGGGGTTGGGGGGATCAAAACGGGACTTGCAAGTTCAAGAAGACTTATGTATACACGGTAGTTTCCCTAGTAGGTAAAGGGCTAGGGGTTAGGTCTATATTTTATTTAAGTAAGTACCGCTATAAATCAATATTTTTAAAATTCAATCACAAAGAAACGCAAGATAATTTATCAGTGTATATCTGTGATTAATTACTCTAAAACTTACTATTCAAGTTTGCACAGAAAATTCTTCTGGATCGATGTCCCAATTAATCCAGCGAATCGCTGCACGAGCCGATGTAATATCCGGTGGAACTCGCATAGCATGAATAAACCTTGTGCTAGGACAGGTCATTTTTAGCAAGTGAATTGGCTCTTTTTGAGGAGCATCATCATCATCAAAATCGTCAGGCTGGAAACCATCAATATCAGCATCAAGTTTTAGCAAGGTGTATTCTTGCCAGGAATCTAATTCAGTTATTTGTAATTCTTGACAAATTCGTGCATAGCCAATCCCCTGAATTAATACTCGCCTCAGTTCGGCGTTGTCTTCTTCTAAAATCCATTGCGCCTGCCATTGATGGGGATGCAATTTGCCATATTTTTCAGGCAACTTCACACCGTGATAATAATATCCCGTATGCCATCCATCAGCAAACTGAATCGCGGGTTCACCTTCGGCGTGGAGGCGATCTTGGCTGTCAAGAGAAAGCTTAGTAGGGCGATCGCATACTACACAAACCTTCTCAAACGGGAAAATCAAACCACAATGCTCGAAAAGCTGGTTCAGACAGTCAAATGCTTCCTGTGTCTTTTGGTCGAGAGTGACACCTAACGAAGAAACATAAAATTCAGTTGCGTAGATTTGCTTAAAAATCTCTGTGGGAGTGACTGGATAAATATCCTCTGCATCAAAAGAGCTGAAATCAGCTCCGATGAGTTCTAGAGAATGATTAATTAATTCATCCAGCTCCCACCATCCTTCTTCGTCTCCTGCTGTCAGCTCTAGTTCTATCTGCTCTGGCGCTATTTCATTCCGGATATGATTCCACAACGCTTGACACGGAAGTCCTTCCAAAAACCATTGGAGCTGCTTTGATAGTGACTCTCCCCACACAAGCAGGGATTTCAGCTTCTCAAATCTTTGTTCTTCCGGTGTATTGTCTAGTTTGAGCAAGTTGAATAGTTGAGTACATCCTGCCTGTGGACTACGGTAAAAAAGAACTTCTGGTTCTTCTCTGCCAATCCTTGCATAGACAGATTTGATAGCTTTTTTGGCTTTTTGAAAATCGATCGGCTTCGTTGAGAAAGTGCGCCATTTCTCTTGAAGCGATCGCAACAAACTTCGATTAAAAACTGGATTACCTCGGAGATACAGTTGGGTGAGGTTGATTAACCCAGAAAGCGGATTCAATTCGGTAATTTGATTACCACCAAGCCCCAGTTGGGTGAGGTTGGTTAACCCAGAAAGCGGACTCAATTTGGTAATTTGATTACCACCGAGTTTCAGATGGGTGAGGTTGGTTAACCCAGAAAGCGGACTCAATTCGGTAATTTGATTGTTGTAGAGATGCAGATGGGTGATGTTGGTTAACCCAGAAAGCGGACTCAATTCGGTAATTTGATTGTTATTTAGATGCAGTTGGGTGAGGTTTATTAACCCAGAAAGTGGACTCAATTCGGTAATTTTATTACTACCGAGATCCAGTTGGGTGAGGTTGGTTAACCCAGAAAGCGGACTCAATTCGGTAATTTTATTGTAATAGAGATTCAGTTGGGTGAGGTTGGTTAACCCAGAAAGCAGACTCAAGTCGGTAATCGAATTGTTATGTAGATCCAGTTGGGTGAGGTTGGTTAACCCAGTAAGAGGACTCAAGTCGTTAATTTGATTACTACCGAGATCCAGTTGGGTGAGGTTGGTTAACCCAGAAAGTGGACTCAAATCGGTAATTTTATTGAAATAGAGATTCAGTTGGGTGAGGTTGGTTAACCTAGAAAGCGGACTCAAGTCATTAATCTCTTCACCAAGAGACAGTTGGGTAAGGTTGGTTAACCCAGAAAGCGGACTCAAGTCGGTAATCCAATTGTTATGTAGATACAGTTGGGTGAGGTTGGTTAACCCAGAAAGCGGATTCAAGTCGGTAATTTCATTACTGCTGAGATCCAGCTCTGTGCAGTATGAAAGTATCAGATCCGCTTCATAGCAGTCCCAAGTGTCAGCTTCCTCTAACAGCACCTCAACTGTGTGTCTTGCTGCTTCTGAGAGGCTATCTTTGTGCAAACACCAGTCAGCAAAGCTGTTAAAAATTGGGCTTTGTTGTTGCTGTGGCTCAGACATTTATCACCTCTCGACTGAAATTTGTGTTTCTTAGTTAGGTGTCAGTAACCAGCAACTTGTTAAGAGCGCCAGTCTTTTTCAGCTTGTTCTAACACGTAAGCGGAAACAGCTTGGATTTCTTGTTCACTGAGGCGGTCTTTGTAGGCGGACATATTGTTTTTGCCGTTGGCGACGATGGACGCGATCGCATCCACGTTATCCATGTCATTTCGTTTTAATGCCTTGAGTTTCAGATTCTTCCCGCGTCTGATAATATTGCCGCCGTTGAGATGACAGCCTGCACACTGGACGCTAAAGATTTTGGCACCGTTAGCAGTATCTGCGGCTAAAGCTGGAACGCTAAAGGCAATTAGCACGGTGAAAGTTAGAAGTAAGACGGTTAATAGCTTCCTCAAGGGACTTTTCCTCGGTTTTGATTAAATTAATCACCAGCGGCACATCCGCTATTTTATGAATCGGTGTCTTCTCCATCAACTTCGCCGTCTTCTATCGCTTCCTGAAGAAATAAGCGTGCCAATCTGTTATAGGTGCCAGGGCCAACAAATTGAGGATAAGTATGAGAACGGCTGTACACCCATACCAGTTCTTTGCCATCAAAAATACGGATATCTTGAAACAGACCTTTGCATTTCGGTTGCAGCGACTTAGCTGTATTTAATGCGTCCGTCCATCTTTCAAACTCTTGGGAAAATTCACGGGTGATAACTTTAAACATAAGCTTGGGCTTCTTTCTTGACTTCCTAATTTGAAGCTTAAGCGGTGGGTGGGAATGGGGGAAATGATTCGGAAAAGCAAGCGACCAAAAGCACCGAGGTCAAAGTGCTTCATGTCAAAGTGCCTCAAAGGAAGCCGTGAATCCTTCAAGACTTAAACACTCGTCTTGGAAAGATTCGGCGTCTCCGACCTCTTCAACCTTGTATTCCATGAAGCGCTGACCGTCTGGCGTTTTTTTGGAAGAGATACAAGTGCTGTGATACTTGTCTGCGATCGCCTTACAGGTAGTCCCATTCTGTTTCCACGCATCGCCCGAACAGTGAATCGTTACCAGCCACATAACTTCAGTCTCCATTGAGATTGGGGATGTTGCGATCGCGAAAACTCTGAGTTTCTCTGACGCAATCTGATGCATCATATCAAGGGTTATCACCCTAAGCCTAACTCCGGAGTTAAGGATTGATATGACTCGCAAGCGCTTATTTTCGCTAATTGTGGCGCTGTTGCTGATTGCACTTTCCTGGTGGGGGGTGGCGGCGGCGCGGACTGGATTGGTGACGCGAACATTTTCAGATACATTCTCAGATAAAGGGTTGCCGATGCTGTACGTCGCACCAGAGGGTTTTGAACAGGGTTCTGAGAAGATACCTGGTGTGCTGGTAGCACACGGCTATGCGGGTTCTAAGCAGTTAATGCTGGGTTACGCGCACGTTTTGGCGCACGCGGGGTATGCGGTGATATTGTGGGATTTCGGCGGACATGGTGCGAATCCAGCACCCCTAGAGCGCGATACACTTCAACAAGACCTGAATGTGGCTTATGCAGCCCTGTTGGAGCAACCAGAGGTCGATCCCAGCCGCTTGGCACTGCTGGGGCACTCAATGGGTAGTGGGGCGGTGATGTCGGCGGCTATCCGCAATCCAGACCGCTTTGCGGCAACGGTTGCCGTCTCGCCGACGGGTGCGGGAGTCACGCCTTCTATCCCGCGCAATCTTCAGCTACAAGCCGGGAGTTGGGAAGGTGGATTTGTGGCGAATGCCCAGCGCTTGCTGGCGGCGGCGGGAGGAGAAAACGATAACTTTGCTGGGGGAAGGGCGCGATCGCTCGTTATCATCCCGAACGCCGAACACATCACTATTCTCCTCCGCAATATCAGCCACCAAGCTGCCCGAACGTGGCTCGATGCTACCTTCAGAATTCAGAGTAGCAGTAACTATATTGACCGTCGGATGGCTTGGTATGCCTTGCATTTGTTGGCGTGGCTGTTGTTCCTTTTCGCCATTGCCCCTGCTGTTGCTGACCCGGCGACTACACCCAAGCCAAGGGTGCATCCGCTACAAAGCTTGCTAGGTTCGCTGTTAGCTCCATTCCTTGCCAGCGCTTCACTCCTATTACTGAGCCGGATGGGGGAAATTGACAGCTTGGGCGGCGTCCTTGTCGGCGGTGCAATCGGAATTTGGTTCTTTGTGGCAGGCGTCGTCTGGTTGGGGATTCTCTTGCGCCTACAACGTCCTACACTCAGGGCGCTAGGGATAGGCTTAGGGCTGTTTGTACTGCTTTGGGTGGGTTTTGGGGCAATGGCACAGTCGGTGTGGCTGCAATGGTGGCTAATTCCGGCACGTCTGAAGCTTTGGCCTTTGCTGTCGTTGGCTTGCCTTCCCTGGTTTCTAGCGTCGGGAGTGGCACAACAGGATGCCGGGGTACTCTCGCGGGCAGCGTGGTGGTTGTGGCAAAGCGTGCTGCTAGTAGGCGGCTTTATTTTGGCGGTGTACTTGGTTCCGAAACTTGGTTTTATTTACCTGTTGCTGCCGCTATTTCCGCTAGCGATGGGGATTTTCTCCTTTGCTGGCAGCCAGCTTAATAATGTGTGGAGTTACGCACTGGGGAGTGCCTTGTTTTTTGGTTGGGCGATCGCTGCTGCTTTCCCGCTCGCTAGTTAGCGAATACAGAATTAGAAGTTTTCTACCTAAAGGAAGTACCGATTTTGAAGCGATTGCGCCACGATAGAGGAAGCGGATTCTCAGCTTTTTTTGATAGACAGCTTGTACAAGTAGTTTAATTAAAGCTTCATCTAAATCAACTACTACAAACCGAGGAAGAAAATGTCTAATAATAAAATCAAAGAACAAATTACAACGGATCTCCATCAAGCCAAAGAAACCGGACAGCTAAGAGCCGAGCGAATTCGAGAAATTGTTCAATCTGCTGTATCTCAGGTGGGTTCGGAGTTTAAGGAAGGTTCCACCGAACTTCGCTCAATTGTTAAAGATGCGGTTTCCGTTGTTCTGGAAAACTTGCAGGAAAAAGGTGGCGAACTGAAAGAAGAAGTCGCGGCTACCATTGAGGGAGCGGTTGAAGGCTTTAGCCATATCAGACATCGAAATATTGCGAAAACGCAAGCAGAGGTTAAACAGCTACAGGCTCAACTGGACAACGAAGAAAATGAACTCCAGCAAGAGATTGATAAACTGCTAGTAGACATCGAAGAATCTGGTAAAGATACCTCGCCTTCTACCAAAACTGCCCTGGAATCTGCAATTAATAACCTTAAAAACAGTGACGAAGTCGCATCGCTGAAAGAGCGTTATGCTCAACTGCAAGCTCAACTAGCGATTCTCCGAGCGAATTTAGCTGCACGTTACGGGGGACGCGCCGAGGATGTGAAAGGGTACCTGGATGAAGCGAAGCACTGGTACGACCGTTCTCGACCTCAAGCTGAAGTAATGGTTCAGCAGGTAGAAGAAAAGCGATCGCAGGTTGAAGAAAAACTGGGTGATGCTGGGGTAGCGATCGCTAAAAAAGAACGTCAGGTACGGCAAATCTTAAGTGAGTTGTTACGAACAGCAGCAGATGCGATCCGAGAAAAGGAACCTGTCAGTAAATCAGGCACTCCTAAAGATTCCCACCATTAATAAAAACAGAACCGGCTAAGTCTTGGCCGGTTCTGTTTTTTAAAACTGAATTTTTAAATCTGTAGTCGGCTTTTGCCGCGCAACCATCACCAAAATAGACGCTGCCCTCACCACTTGCCCTTACCTCTACAGAGGTAGACTACAGATACAAGGGAAGAAGCGTCTAACCATAACCTTGGCTTAGTATACGCCTTCTCTATCCATTCTTTCATCGTGCTTCACGATTACCCAAAGTGCATGAATACTGCCGGGAACCCAACCCAGAACCGTGAGCAAAATGTTAATGAATAAAGTTGGACCCACACCAACGGTTAGAAAGATCCCTAAAGGAGGCACGAGAATACCAGCAAGAATTCGGGCTAATTTCATGAGACTACTTCAACTTTCTTATTTAAACTCTTATCAGTTCTATTCTCCTAAATCAAGTAATTGAAGACCTCCCTCTAACGAATTATCTTCGTTTGGATTGGATAGTATACAAAACTACATTCATCTTTGCCGCCTCCAAACGAAAAAAGGAGAAACAGCATTTAGCTTTCCTCCTTTTAACCTCTCATCACTTCTACGTCTCTGGATAGAGATTAAGCTTTAGTTCGTTTTTAACTCACTGCTGCTGCCGGTTAGTACACCTAGATTTCTCTCAGCAAAGTATTTGCTGATGAAAGTATTCGCAAAAGACAGGACAACGGGTGCCAACAGAAAAGCTAGAATTCCCCGCATTGCAAATCCTGGAACCAAAATTGAAGCTAGCCAAAAACAGATCCCGTTAACGACGAGCGAAAACGTTCCTAAGCTGACAAAGTTCAGCGGCATAGATAGGAAAGATAGAGTTGGCTTAACTGAGGCATTGACGAGTCCAATCGCCACAGCAGCAATTAAAGCAGCGGGAAATGTAGCAATATCAACGCCTGGGACAACTAAATCAACAATCAGCAGGCTAAGAGCCGTAGCTAGCCAAGTAAAAAATGTTCCCATCATGGTTTTTCCCTTAAATCGACGCAATAGAAAATTTTAAAGTCCTGTTACTATGCTCAGCGATCGCCTAGCCTTCAACCTCCCTACGAAGGTAGATTTTTTCTAAATGTGATCGCATGGCACTGGATAAAAATAATTTCAAAAATATGATGTTTTCGCACGACCTCATCTAGGCTGAATGGCACTGGCTTAAGAGGCTTGAATTTTAATTCAGGCTTCACCGCGCAAACTCGTTGAAACGGTTTGAAATCCCTAGCCAGTTGAGTTCCGCTAACTTTAGCGATGAGCCACATGAATTATTTCAGGGCAGAGATAAAGTTAAGCTTAAATCAGTACCATTTCATTTAGAGGCTTTATGCGATTAATAACTAAAAGCTCAAAGTAGTCCGAATTGCTCCTACAAAAATATCGTTATTCCTGGAAATATGTCCAGGATCAGTAACCATAAAAAAAGCTGGAGTTATCGATAGATTATCGCTGACGCGAAAGCGATAAAAAACCTCGTAATGCAAGGAATTTCCATCATCCACATCTTCAATTAGAAGACCTGCATTTAACCGCGGCGGTTGACCCACTAGGAAAGCAAGCAAATCTCCTTGTCTGCCAAATAGATCGGAGAAACCTAAAGAAAAAAGGTAAGTGGTGGTTAAAGCCAGAGCATCGGAGTTCAGAGAATTGGTTAAAATGGCACCGCCCCAAGTCCCAAACGTAATGTTAGGATTCAATCGCCATTGGAAAGTAGCGCTGACAGCATGAATTTGGGAAGGCTCATTAAAACCCCCCGAAACATCTGCATTATTGCTACCTGTAAAAGTATCTAATCGACCATCGCTAGAATAAGCATTTACATAAGCTAAACCAGTGATGATGCTGGAGCTGGGTTTAAGTAAAAGCTGCACTCCCAAAGCACTATGATCCGAACTCAATAAACCTTCTTCACCATTATTCGCATTCCTCGTTCCATAAGCAAATTGTAAGCGAACTTTATTTGAAAGCAACCAATCAAAACCTAATCCAGCATCCAAATTCCCAATTTTAAACACGGGATTTCCGCCCGCAAAACGCGAAATGGCTCCCTGTCCAGCATCAGAATAAGGAGTATTAATGCTCAGAACACTGCTTAAGCTAAAGCCGACAGGTTTGAGAGTGAAAACAATGCGATCGCCAAAACCAGAAAATCGATATTCCAGCGAATTCAGCTCAAGTTGATTGTCCAAATCGGCTTGATAAGAAAGCAGAGCCATATTGGTATTGAGCGACTCAACATTTGTAAAGCCGCGATTCGCAAAATTACCCGTTGCAAGTCCTAATCGCAGGACATCTTTACCTGTAAAAGAAGAAAGGAGTTGCAATTGCGTCAGATGAGTGAGAACGGTGTTACTTTCTCCTCTTCCAGGAGGGTCGCCTCCAAAAGCTGTTTGCAATCCTAAGATGACTTCTCCTCCCAAGACTGTAGTTGTAGAAAACTGGTGCGCTTCTAAATGAGCCGTCCGAGCTTCGAGATTATCGATACGACCTCGCAAAGTAGCCAGTTCGGTCGCAAAATCTGTTTGAAGTTTTTGCAAGGTTTCTAAGTCTTCTTTACGGACTTTATCAATTAACCCAGAAGCCTTTATTTCTCGAATTTTTTCCAAGGCTGCATTCAATCCAGCCGCAAATTCGTAGCGGCTTAAGGCACGATTTCCTCTAAAAGTTCCATCTGGATAACCAGAAATTGCGCCGTAACGTTCTACAAGCGATCGCAATGCCTGATACGCCCAGTCACTCAGCTGCACATCCGACAGTTGAAATACGGGTGTCACCTGCTCCATACTGTTTTCAGGCGAACCAGGTTCCGGTTCTACCTGATTCTGAGTGAGAAGATCGGGTGAGACTGGAGCGATCGCATTCGGCGCGATCGCGTCTTCTGAAGTCGTCTGCACAATCTCCTCAGCGTATATTTCCTCAGCGTGTATTTCCTCAGGGTGTATTTCTTCAGCACCAGATGAAATTGAGCTTGCAGTTACACGAGGATTGTCTGCAATCCCAATCGGTTGAACAAGTGTGCTTTTAGGCGTTAGGGATGAGGAAAAATCGGGCGAAGACTGTTCTGGAGAGCTTTCTGGAATGCTAGTTACACTATTCTGTGGGGAGACTAAGGGCGTAATCCGCCGCTCATTTTCCTCGGTTACTTCAGAATCTCCGAGTGGGATGAGTCCATCAGTCGGATTTGTAGCGATCGCTGGTTTAGATAAAAATAAAGCTGATACTCCGAATAAGAATAAAAAATCTTTAGTGTCCACATTGTTACCTCACACTTGCGAATAAAAGCCTAAAATTTTTGCCATGATAATCTACTGAAAGTTGGTCAGCTATCAGGTGCAATCCCAGTTGTCAGCGTCCCCGGAAAAGAACTGCCGACATTCGGTTCTTTTCCTCCTACACCAAAAACCTGAATTTTAGTGACTGTACCATTTGCATTGATAACTGTGGCGGATGCATTATTACCGCTCAATCCAACTGAATTAGAGACCCCCGCATTGTTATTAATTGTGGTGGATTGGGTATCGAAATCTACACTAATGTTGCTAACTGTTCCATTAGTCGCCGTAAAAGTAGCAGTATTTTCGCCTGTTCTCGTGAAAACTCCAGTAGTAACGCTTGGGTTGAAAATCAAAACGGATGTTTTCCCTTTTTGCCCATCAAAGTTACTATCCCCACCCGTCAGAGCATCTCTTAAGAAAGTTGCCTCAAAGCTACTGATTCTTCTAACTTGATTTCTGACTGCTGCCAACGTATCAATCCGAACAAAATTGAGTGTCTGCTGAACCTCATAAGACTCTTGAGCAACGATGCTTTCTTGCCCCGGCCCCAGACCTGCTGCTAGCGTAATCGTGCTATAAAACCCCTGAAGGTCGAATTCTACTGGATTTCCCACCCCACCGGCTGAGGCAACTACAACCTGCCCCCCTTTCAGGGAAACGGGATTACTGCCCGTCGGAGTCGCGATTGTCACGCCATCCGTGAGGGCAAAATGTTGTGCCGTGTTCGTCGCAGCGTTGTACACGACCATGACGGCACTGCTACCCTGCGATGGCGATAAAGGCGGTGCGGCGGGACTACCTGGTGCGGCAGGGGTTGGTAACGACTGAAGCTGGATTGTACTGGTTGGCGTTTCCACAGTCGTCACGGCACTACCGGGTGGATTAATCACGAGGGCGATGCCATCTTTCAGTTGTAATACTGTTTCAGTAGCAACGCGATTTGTGAGTTGAAAGCGGCGCAGCCCTGGCTTAAATAGGAAGGTGGTACTCTGATCGATTCGCGCCAGAGAGCCTTCATTAAAGAGTAGTTCCGCCCTCGCACGTGCCGCCGTCTGTAGGGCATCTCTAGGAGCTAATACATCCGCTTTTTTGGCAGGTCGGGCTGGCTTGTTTCTTAATAGCAGTTGGACATTATTTAACAGTTTGTAAACTTCAGCACGGGTAAGTTCATCTTGCTGAGCCAGACTCGGAGACATTCCATACATCTGTAAAAGACTGGCAATAATAAAACTTAGACTTAATGACCAAATCTGTTTTGCCACCGTTGCATACCTTGAATGATGAATTTATGTCAGCTAAGCAAAAAGGTAAATGCCTACAAAATACTTAATTTACGAGCATTTTCAGCCTACAGCTACTGAGGAATTTCAATGAAAAAACTCCTAAAAATTTTCCAAATCCTGATGTAAAAAGTTAAAATTTTTTAACAAATAGAGAATACATCGCTTACCTTCTTACCCCAGATATTGTTGTAATTGTTTATACAAATAGTCTCTGTAGATAGGCGCGATGCTGCTCTTGTAGCCGCTTTACTACCCATTACCAACTACTTCCGAATTACATCTGACTCTTCATACAGCCGTTTCTTCGAGAATTCGGAAGATTTGAAGGAATCGAATGATATGCTCCTAGCTGTCTGGGTGCTAAGTTGAGCAAATAGCACCAGGCAGAGGCAGATTCAGGTAAGCATATTCAGGTAAACCAAGGATGGAAAATTTGAAAAAATTACGTGTAGCAGTGATTATTTTGGTAATTCTAGGCAGTTTCTTGCTCAATCCTGGTGACACGAGCCTAGCAAATGTAATAGCTTCTGATAACGCTATTTATGAGGAACGCAGCAACCACAGCTCGGAAGGCATTGGCAAGTTTTATATGGGTCGAGAAATCGCCAAAGTAATGGGACATGAGGGAGCATTTTGGCTGGAACGACCGAGTCGAGAAGTTGAGGAACGACCGTCTAAAGTGGTGAATGCCCTCGGCTTGAAACCCACTGATATTGTGGCAGATATCGGAGCCGGGACGGGATACATGAGCTTTCGCATTGCTCCCCTCGTGCCACAAGGGAAGGTGTTGGCGGTGGATGTTCAACCGGAGATGCTCGACATAATTAATTTCATGAAAAAAGAGGAAAATATTACGAATGTCGAGCCGATTTTAGCTACGATTAAAAACCCAAATTTGCCGATAGCAAGTGTTGATTTAGCGTTAATGGTCGATGCTTATCACGAATTTGAGTATCCCAGAGAAGTGATGGAAGCACTTGTGAAGGCGCTTAAACCAGGTGGACGTGTCGTTTTAGTTGAGTATCGCGGTGAAAATCCATTTATTCTTATCAAAGCACTGCACAAAATGACTCAGAAACAAGTGCGTAAAGAAATGTCGGCGGTGGGTTTGCAATGGGTGGAAACGAAAAGCTTTTTACCTCAGCAGCATTTGATGATATTTCAGAAGCTGGAGGGATAATAAAATTTTGGGCTTCTACTGCTATATTCAATTCCCCCAACCCCCGCGCTTACGCGCCGCTACGGGCCGCTACGCTAGAAAAAAGGGAGATTGGGGGGGTATGGGAGAAAGTCGGAAGCTTAAGATTTCCGACCAAACTTCGTTTTTAAATCATTTAGTGTGGGTGATTTTTGTGGCGTGCGATCGCTTGTTTTTTTCACACCACTTCCGCCACTCGCTTCGCCTGCTGATTTCATCGACAAACTAATGCGTTTCAACTGCTCGTTGACTTCTAGAACTCGCACCTTCACGACTTGTCCGACTTTGACAATCTGTTTTGGATCGTCTACAAATCGGTCAGAGAGTTGCGAAATATGCACTAAACCATCTTGGTGAACGCCGATATCCACAAACGCGCCAAAGTTAGCAACATTCGTCACAATCCCTTCCAGTTCCATGCCAATTTGGAGATCCCTTATTTCTTTGACTCCTTCCTTAAAAGTGGCATACTTAAACTCGGCGCGGGGATCTCTTCCCGGTTTTTCCAGTTCGCTGATAATATCGCGCAGCGTTGGTTCGCCGACGGTATCGGTGACGTATTTCTTCAAGTTAGTTGACTTGAGTTTTTCTGCAACCTGCGTAATTTGCTCCAACGGCACATTTAAATCTTTAGCGATCGCTTGTACAACCCCATAACTCTCAGGATGCACAGCTGTATTATCTAAAGGATTTTCGCCAGCACGAATCCGCAAGAAACCAGCCGCCTGTTCAAAGGCTTTTGGTCCTAATTTTGGCACTTTCATCAGTTCCCGGCGGTTTTTGAATGCACCCTGCTTGTTGCGATAGGTAATGATATTTTTGGCAACCGTTGGCGTCATCCCAGAAACAAAGGTCAAAAGTTCCTTCGAGGCGGTGTTTAAATCTACGCCGACATAGTTGACGCAACTTTCGACTGTATCATCTAGCTTCGTTTTCAGTAATTTTTGATCGACATCGTGTTGATACTGTCCGACGCCAATCGATTTGGGGTCAATTTTGACGAGTTCGGCTAAGGGATCTTGCAAGCGACGACCGATGCTGATCGCACCGCGAACGGTAATATCCAGATCAGGAAATTCTGCGATCGCGACATCACTCGCAGAATAAATCGATGCTCCCGACTCATTCACCATGACTTTAATCGGTTTGCGATCCATCGTCTTGAGAATTTCTGCAACAAACTCATCCGTCTCTCGTCCGGCGGTGCCATTACCGATGGCTATTAGTTGAATATTGTACTTTTCAATCAATTTCTTGATAGTGCTGGCAGCCTTCAATCGCTGCTCGGCTGCTTGATGGGGAAAGACAGCCTGGTATTCTAAAAATTGCCCCGTCTCATCAAGAACGGCAACTTTGCAGCCAGTCCGAAATCCCGGATCGATTGCCAGCGTTGGCTTCATCCCTCCTGGACTCGACAGCAGCAACTCCCGCAAATTGCTTTCAAATGTCTTTATCGACTCGACATCTGCATAAGCTTTTCTATCAGCACGTACTTCGCTAATCAGGGAAGCTTTCATCAAACGGTTGAAGGCATCTTTGAGCATTCCCCGATAAAAGTCTCTCACCGCCGGGACTTTCGTTTGAATTTCCTGCGACTCCAAATACGACAGGACAACTTCTTCATCGAAGGAAAGTTCTAAGTTCAACACTTCCTCCGTTTCCCCTCGCAGCAGTGCGAGTAAGTTGTGCGGCGCAATATTTTTCACCGAAGCCTGGAAATTTCGGTACATCTCAAATTTGGTGGAACCTTCGGGGTGATCGTTTTTGATGCGCGAGACGAATACCCCTTCGTTCATCAAATAGTCGCGTAGATGCGATCGCACCTCAGCTTTTTCAGACACCGCCTCCGCCAGAATGTCAGAAGCACCTTTAAGCGCCTCCTCCACCGTCTTCACTCCCTTTTCTTCAGAAATATACTTTGCCGCCTCTGACTCCAGAGATGCAGGCTGAGCAGTGCGATTGTTCAGCGACTTGATAAACTCTGCCAAGGGTTCCAGTCCTTTTTCCCTAGCGATGGTGGCGCGTGTCCGCCGCTTCGTTTTGTAGGGTAGGTAAAGATCCTCTAGTTCGGTTTTTTGCACAGAGGATTCGATTTTAGCTTTCAGCTCATCGGTGAGTTTACCTTGGGATGCGATCGCTTCCAGAATCGCCGCCTTGCGCTCTTCCAGCTCCGTCAAGTATGTAAATCGCTCCGACAGGTTGCGAAGCTGGATTTCATCCATTGTGCCAGTCCGCTCTTTCCGATAACGAGCAATGAAGGGAATGGTTGACCCCTCAGCGAAAAGTTCCAGCGCACTTTGCACCTGAGAAGGTTTGAGGGAAAGCTCTTGTGCCAGTAGTTGAGGAATGTTCAGCATAGCGTGTGCGTTCAGTCTGCCTTTCCAAGGATAAGCTGAGACTTGCCTAGGATACTATCGCTCGTACTAAGGCCGGTAGGTATCCGCTCTTATCACCAGCCACCATGACTACATCACTCCTAGACAAATCTACCCCACAGCCACAGCAGCGATTTGTCCAGCATAGTCTAACTTGGCAGCAATTAAAGGTAATCTCTCGCTCTCTTTTACCCCGTGAACCCAGACAAAACTTTATAAAAGTTGGAGAAATAATGGGTGCTAACTTGACCCCAGCGTCAATAATCCTGCTGGAAAATCCGCTACTAGCTGCCGCTGTCTTAACCAAGGCGCACCCATAAGAGTTTCCCTAAATGCGGCTCCAGCAACGACTTCAATGGTAAATTCCTCTCCATCCAATACAACTTTTCCTAAGTAGGTTTCAAGAGAGGTTTCACCCATTGCTGTTAGTATGTCTCGTCCATCCAAACGACTCCAACCAAGTCCTTGCAAATCCTGGTCGTTAATTGCCAGCCATTCAGTTGAGCCTGTATCCAGCAGTGCTATCGTCGGGAGAACCTCGCCATTAGCAGAAATTAAATCAATTTCAAAAAATAGCTGACCTATCTCATCAAACTCACCTTGGATCATACCCGTCCGACAACTCCTGTCTCATTAAGACGAAAAGTATAAAAAATTGCTTTTGGGTGTTTCTCGCGTGCCTTTAGTAAGGCAGTCATACTGTCTTGAGCGATAAAGTATTCCTCACTATCAGGCTCAATGGCAATGAACCAGTTGTAGTGATCTTTAATCAACTCAATTCGGAGCCGCTCAAAGATTGGACGACAACGCTGGCGAAACGCTTTGATGTCGGCTTCTTTTTTGGTTCTTTCTTCTGAAGATATGATGAGTTCTGGGAATATTCTGCCGCGTCGTGCTTGGCGCTTAGATTGTTGCTGGGTCATATTTTTAGAGTTACATATATTTAAAGTGATTATATCCTAACAATAGGAAAACTTATCTTTTGTTTAAAAACATTTAAAAGCGATCGCTTCTTTTTTTTCAGAGAGCGATCGCTTCTAATTAAAATTTGTTCAGACGACAAAAGTTTGTCCAGTTGCAAAAGCAACACTTCAAGTATTTGTTCCTAAACTTTCCCTTCCTCGAAGTTTGGTTTATCAAACATTCCCTTCAGTTTCTACTGGCACTAAAATGTACTTTACCTGCTTATCAGGTCCCTTGACAATCTGAGGTTCCGATGGAGTGGCATCCTCAGATGCACCTTTCAATGCTTCTCCCGCACCTCTGACATTCTCATTAACATTATCCGCTGCATCCTTGAGTACATCCACTGTACCTTTCACAGTCTCGTTAACATTCTCCGCTGTACCCTTAACTGTGCTAAGGGTATCTTTTACGGTGTAATTAACATCCTGGGTGACACCCTTAACTTTGTCCCCTACATCGATTACTGTGTCGTTAACGCTGACAGCTACGTTCTTTACGCCATCACCGACACTTTTTACCGTTTGGTTAACACTGTCAGCGGCATTCTTAACGCTGTTTCCTGCACTTCTTACTGTCTGGTTAACCCGATCAACGGCACCCTTATTTGCCAAAGCGCCAGCGATCGCACCAACCGTAGCACCAATGAATGCTCCAATCGCTATTTTAGTGAACGCATTATTCATGCTTGTATCTGCTGGAGGGGCATCATATTGATGCGGAATTTGTTCAACAAATATTTCATCTTCATCCAAAACCTTGTCGTTATCAATCATGAAAATCGTCTCCTCTCTACTAAATAGATTCTACTAAATAGAACTGATGGATAGCCGTCCGCTTAAATAAGCAAAAAGCAATATTCTATTATCTAAACAAATGGAGGAAAATCCTCGGCTAACGCTTAGCTAAAACCAAACTTATTTGCCATTTCTTTTAGTTGGCAAAGGTTGTTAATAAGGGCATTTAACAAAAGTTAGGAGTTATGAATTATGAGTTATTCACTCTCAACTCTTAACTCCTAACTCTTCCCTCAACCATTAGCAGTCGTTAAAGCTAACTTCTAAATCTCAGCCTAAATGTCAGATGTATCTTCATAACGTTGGAAACCAGAAGCTTCTCCTTCTTGGAGATAGATTGGATTCGCATCTAGTGACGTTTCAGACTCTGAAGACAGATTTCGATTAACAACATCTTCCTCATCGGGACCGGAAATATATGCTGTCTGCATATCCATGTTTCTTTCCATGCCCATATCACCAGTCGTGACTTGCGGGGTATTTGTGACTGGGCGTTCTTTAGCCAGCTTGACGTTCTGCTCGTAAGATGGCTTCATATCTTCAGCTTTATCCTGAACTGCGTCTAATCCAGCTACTGTAGATTGCTTGGCATCCTCAGTTTTATCCTTTAGCTGGTCTGCTGCACCGGCTACAACTTGCTTGGCATTTGAAGCTGTGCCCTTTACTGCGTCCAATGTACCGACTACAGCCTGGTTAACACCTTCAGCGGTATCTTGTAATGTGCCGACTACTGCGTAGTTAACACCCTCAGCCACACTCTTGGCTGCCTCGCCTATACCTTTGGCTGTCTGACCAACGCCGCCAGCTACAATTTTTGCCGCCTCGCCTACACCTTGGGCTGTCTGACCAACACCGCCAGCGATAGTCTTTGTCGCGTCGCCTACACCTTTGGCAGCGTGTTTCACACCCTCAGATGTTCTCCTACCAGCCACTAGGCCCGCTAACGTGCCTAATGTAGCACCGATAAGTCCGCCCATCAGCGCTCTCGATAAGGCTGGATTCATGCTGCTGGATTGTTGCCCAGCTTTTATGGCAGTAGATTGTTGCCGAGCATTAATGTCGTTGGGTTGTTGCCGAGCATTGATGTCATTGGATTGTTGCCGAGCAACGGTTTGAGATGTAATCGTAGGACTATTTTCTTCTCTAACTACCCCAGTCGGCATGGTTGTGCTTTCTGTACGAGTATAGGGTTGAGCTGTTGCACTATATCCAGCATTTTCGTCAGGTCTATCGAAATTTGGTGTATTATTGGTCATCATTTATCTCCTTTAGTTCCCAATCAGCGATAAGCCACTAACGTCGTTTTGCTGTAGCTCGTTATCTATCGACAACTCTAACGAACGTAATCAAGGACTTAACTGAGCTAAAGGCAGACCTGACTGAATACATCGTGTGCCTGTAGTTGTATATGGACAGCCGGAATTCTCGTATATGGCTATACCAAGGTAAGTATTTAACGATGTCTCCCTTGAGGTCGGTGTAAGTGTATACCTGCGATCGCTAAATTGACGATAGCTGTTACTAGACAGACAGATCGTTAAGCCGTTTTGGTAGGCAGGAGACGGGCATCATGACACAGAGCAATCAGCCTTTTGATCGGCATGACGAAAATGCTGACCGGATTCCGGCACAGTCCAGCGTTCCGCCAGGAGACCCTAATGACACGAATATAGATGGCGCTGATACGGGGTTAGCAGGAGCGAATGAAGATAACGCAGCTACAGAAGAGTCCCATGTTCAGCCATCAGGCACCCGTAAGCGTGTCGCTAATGCGGCTTTAGCTGGAGCAACTTTTGGTGCTGTAGTCAGCGCGGCAGCTGCGGCGTTTACTGGTAAGACTGTAGGTGAGGGTCTTAAAGCGATTGTTGAAGGTGCCGCGGACATAGTCATAAGAGGTGCTGCTGCGGGTGTTCAACCGACTCTTGAAGGTGCAATAGATAGTCTGAAAGGCGCTGCGGTGGCTGTTCAACCTGTTCAACCGACTATTGAAGATCCCTGGGATACGCATAAAGCTGCGGTGGCTGTTCAACCTCCGATTGAAGATGCTAGCGGCACACTTAATGCTGCTGCTGCGGTTGTTCAACCTACTGTTCAACCTACTGTTCAACCTACTGTTCAACCTACAATCCAACCTACTATTCAACCTCCGATTGAAGATACCAGGGACACATTTAAAGCTGCTCCTGAGCCTGTTAAACCCCCAGTATCTCTTGTTGATCCTGTCCCCGAATCAGAATCATTAGATCCGCCCCCTGCTACTGGTGCAACGGGTAGTATTGCAAATGATGTCATGAACAGCTCTGCTTTAGTACAACTATTGCTGAATCAGGTGGGTAGTGAACTGGCGATGAGTTTCTACGAGCAGTTACCAGCAGTTGTCTTGGCTGAAATTCAACGCTTAAGTACCAACCCCACTCCGGAAGAGCAGCAGCGAATCAGAGACAGCTGGACAAAAGCTCTAGAACCCATCGCTATTGCGATTATTCAATCGGGACAATTATTCAAACCCGGCACTCTGTATCCAACAAACAATTATCCAACCAACAATGGGCATCAGAAGTATACTCATTCAACTGGAGACAAGTTGAATTAATAGATATCTAAAGTTGAGAATTTTGAGGCAAATATTGATAGTAAAATTTTACTATCAATCAAAGTTTGGTTGGACTGCGGCAAAGAAACCCAACTCAATTTAGCATTGGTTGGGTTTCTTTATCGTTGGGTTTAACCTACTGTTATTGAGAATGCGATCGCTTACTTTTAGCAGCCGCCTTTATTTAGCGGCTCAAACAGCTTTTAGGTGCTTCTTTAAGTTGATTATGGCGATAAAAACCATTTAAGTTAAGCAAAGCAGAACGATAGCGAATTTTTCTGACATTGTTTCTTCCTGGGCTATTCAGTCTGCTAATTACAGTTGCTCTTGCCACTTTCAAATAACCTTGATTATCCCAATTAACCAGTCGGGTGCCTGATGCGTTTGGCGGTGGATTTTGCCGACCGATATCTCCGACGATTTCTATCGCTTCGCCGCTGACTGTTTTATTATTAACTGCACCGCTAACACAGGCGGTTACTTCGCCAAGAGTTTTGGTATCGTAGAGGTTGCCGACTAAGCGATTTCCTTTCTTACTAAATACATAACAATGACCTAAATCTAAACCCTGCTGGTTCCCAGTGCCAGAGGGAGGTTTGCTACAAAATGTGTAATTACCATTCGATAGGCTTTGAATAGACTGAACTGGCGTTGGAGTTGGGGTTGAAGTGCTGGATGCGATCGCAGTAATTTTTAATGGTGTCGCTGCCCAACGTTCAGTTGGATAGATTTCTTTTACTTCGCCACTAAATGTAATTGCTTTTCCTTCTGCCTTGAAACTATCAGGAAGATTACAAGTTGCATATCTTGTGCCATCCTGTCCTTCAGTTACAATGACATAAGTTTCCCCAACCAGTGTCACCTTGCCCTTTTTGTCTTTCACCGTTTCTACTGTTTTTCTATCGTCATAGGTACATGTAGAAGAAAGCTGTGCCAGTTTGGAGGGTGATGTTTGTGATATGGTTACTGTTTGGCTTGACTCGGAAGATTGGGATAAAGCCATGACGTACTTACTAGAGGCGATTGTTCCCACAATGGTAAGAAATAGGCTAAAAAATAGGATTGGTTGACGATGAATACGCATTTTGATTGATTGCGGCTAAACTAATTATGTACTACACTAGTTTATAAATTATTTCCGAAAAATTTGGTTGATTATTGTGTCAATATTTTAACTGACATAAAAGATTGAGTTTGACGGTCTGGGAAATATAGCAATCCTAAATAATTCGTGAAGTCAAACTCCCAAATTTAAATAATTTGGGGATATAAACTCCTAATATCTCATAACTCAAATAGAATTGTACGCGAGTATTCGCCTTGGTATAGAGATGCGATTAATCGCATCTCTACAAGAGTTCGCAGACGATAGAAAAAAGCTGCAAATTTTATTCACTAAAATTTATTTGCTTTTATCCTTGCTCGTACATCTGTTTATGCTTTGCTAAAAGCTGTAAATATTTCTCATTCATCTTGGCTTGCGTCCATTTTTCTTTGAAGATTGCTGCTGATTCAGCTTTCACCGGATCTATTTCATTGGGTAAAATCTCTTTCCTGGCTGTAAGCTGAGCTTCTTTAGAAGTTTCTTTTTGAGGATTGGACTTAAATTTTCTGCCGCTTTTATGATTGGCGTATCTGCGGGATCGCGTATAACCCATTTGTAAAAATTTCCGCGCCATATCCGCGCCGACAAAATCATCTTGGACAAGGTAATCGAGAAACATCTGGTAGATTTTTTCGCTAGATTCTCTAGCAATTTCCGGGGTTTTGAAGCGCCAGTAAGGAAGGATTTCCGATTTGTAGGGTTCAACCAAAAGCACTCCCTGCTCACCCTTGCCTACTCGATAAAGTTCCGGAGAAGTACGAAAATCGATTGCTTTAAAGTCTAAAGTGTAATCAAAGGGCATGATAATTTTTATTTTGAATAATAGACTTAAAGAAAAAAGTCTTGCTTCTATCGAAAGTAACGAAAGGAGTCTTTTGTGCCATGCTCTCTAGCCCCCAATCCGTCAACGCTGCCCTTTCCCCAGGCGATCTGCGTCGAGTCCACCACATTGCCTTGAATGTCCACGATCTGCAAGCTTCCCGGCACTTCTACGGGGATATCCTAGGTTTGTACGAACTGACGGGTGAAGAAGTGCCAACTACACTGCGATCGCTTGTATCATCAGGTAAAGTTACCAACTTCGTCACCCCCGATGGCACAGTCCTCGACTTGTTTTGGGAGCCGGAGTTGCCACCCCCAGACAATGACCCTCATCGCGCTTTTACCCGCGCCAATCACCTCGCCTTTGACATCGACCCGCAGTTGTTCGAGCGGGCAGTCGAGGTGCTAAAACAAAATCAAGTTCCCATCGATCATGGCCCTGTTAGCCGTCCCACCGGACGAGGCATTTACTTTTACGACCCAGATGGATTCCTGATTGAAATTCGCTGCGATCCAGAAGAAACTAAAAAGGAAAGTCTCTAATGGGAGTGTGCCAGTAGTGCAGCTAATTAAGGTGATGGAGGAGGCGTTAAACAAGCCTCCGATCGAATATGAACCCCACAAGCACACGCTGAAAGCTTGGGCAATGTATTGTCTGCGAGACAGAGGCTTTAAAGTGGTTTACGCAGATAAAGCCGATTTTGCCGTTGAAACTCGTGCTGGAGAGAAACTCTATTTTAAAGTGGCAAATAGTGCAGAGAATTTAGACGGGAAATCTGGCTGGATTGTATTGGATGGCTCAACTAACAGCGTCAGCATCACGGCACCTCAATAGTTCAAGTTCAATAGTGCAAGTTCACATCTCGCACTGCGCGGTTGAAACCGCACACTGACAGCAAGCATACAAACGAAACCTGTCTACATAGGTTATAAAACCCTTGCTTTTCGGCTACCGTGTATACACAATTTTCGGCCGACCTTTCCTCAAGCCCCTCTTCGAGACGACGAGGGGCTTGAGTCTGGGAGCGCTTTGAGTCAATACGTCACTTGTATGTACAACCGTAGCCACTCACCAGAGAAAGCAAGAGAAATTGGGATCTCTTCCTACCCGATGCTCTGTGCATAAAAAGATTCCTAAAAACAGATAAGTAGCTAGAGCGCCGATTTATTAGTCTGTAGGGGCGAAGCATACCCTTTAGGAAGGTTTACACCTCTGGGGGAAATTTATGCGATCGCCCAAGATTTTTTTGTCTGATGCCAATTCACTATTTTGATGTCACATTTGCGATCCTCTCAACCCCTCTTCAAAAAGAGGCAAATAGACATATTTGTAATAGACATAAAGTGAAATGGTCTAAATGCTTCGCCCTTTCTTTTATCCATACCCATCTCCATACCCATCAATGGACTGACGCTCTAGGTGAAAGTCAAGCCAGACTGGGGAGAGACGCCAGGAAGCCTAAAATACAACGAGTTTTTACTCCTGAGAGAACTTATAACTACCATTCGGTAACTTTGTTTATCTTCTGACTCTGCATATCTCCTGAGAAACAAACCTATCAATCATTACAGCTCAAGTGAGCTACTGTTTCTCCCTCGGAGGGAGCCATGAAAACAAAATATTTCTCTGTTGTATTTACTTCTGTACTGGCTTTAGGGCTAATTGCTTCAATTAATCCATCTGTTCGAGCAAATCCAGCTCTTTCTCAAAAGAATATCGCCAAAACTGGTTTCAGCATTACCACTGAAAAGCCCCAAGCATACAACCCACCAAATCGGGGATATCCGGAACGTCGGGAAGGTGCCGGTAGCTACTAAGCGGGCTGATAGAAAAGAAAACTGTGAGTTTTATAATCTTTCCATTTTGATAGGCTACGGTTTTTTTGATAATCATGAATAGAAATAAATCAACCATTTTTTATCATTGATTACTGCCTTTTGTTCATTGCAAAAATTTAACGCTTCGTTTTTACATCTGATTGCATAGACGAGATTCGTTCCGGTTCACATTTGGATTATTTTTCAGGTAGTTACGCAAGCGATCGCATCCTCGCGTCAGTAAGTTATCGAAATCCAAATTCCATAATCTGATGCCGCTATCTTCACTCCCACTCATCAATACTGTGCCATCTGGACTAAAACTGAGGCTATTAATCTTTCCAGAATGTCCAATCAGTGTTTTTATCGGGGTAGCATCGGCAATATTCCAAAGTTTAATCGTGCGATCCGCACTGCCAGAAACTAACACTCGTCCATCTTGACTAAAAAGAATACTTGTCACCCCGTCACTATGTCCTGCAAGTGTATTGATAAGGGTGCCCTCTGCGACTTTCCAAAGCTTAATCGTGTTGTCCCAGCTTGCGGTTGCAAGAATTTTGCCATCGGGACTGAACGCAACCGATGAAATTGCTAAACCATGCACTTGTAAATTTTTTACAGGCATTTCTTCTGAATTATTTTGATTTTTTATATTCCATAGTTTTACAGTGTTATCAGCGCTGCCAGAAGCTAGAAACTGACTATCTGGACTGAAATTAACACTATTTACCGTATCGCTATGTCCCTTTAATGTTTGGATTAATGTGCCATCTGCTACACGCCACAGTTTGATATTTTTATCGGCACTCCCAGAAGCCAACAGTTGACCATTTTGACTAAAACTGATGCTAGTTACTCCATCGGTATGCCCTGTCAATGTTTGAATTAACGTCCCATCGCGCCACAGCTTAATCATTTTGTCAGCACTAGCAGAAGCCAGCAGGGGCGGGGTTTTTCCCGGTTTGCTATCCGGACTCCAAGCTACTGCATTCAGAGTAGATTGATGTCCGACCAGGGTTTTAATTAACACTTTCTCGGCGATGCCATCTCGACGCCAAAGTTGAATTGTTTCATCCCAGCCCCCAGCAGCAAACGTCTTGCCATCGGGACTAAAACTCACGCTATAAATACCACTCTCGGATGATGTTTTTATAGTATTACTAATGTTCCAAAATCTGATAGTTTTGTCTGCACTTGCAGAAGCCAATAGGGGCGTATCCTGGTTATTTGTA
Source organism: Coleofasciculus sp. FACHB-1120 (assembly GCF_014698845.1). NCBI lineage: Bacteria > Bacillati > Cyanobacteriota > Cyanophyceae > Coleofasciculales > Coleofasciculaceae > Coleofasciculus > Coleofasciculus sp. FACHB-1120. Next base: position 42,818 of record NZ_JACJTV010000040.1, read on the forward strand.
TCAGGGCTAAAGCTTACGTCTAAAACTTCTGCGTTATGTGCTTTTATCCTTTTTACAAATGTTGCTTGGAAACTAGATTTAGTATCCAGACTCCATATTTTCACTGTCCCGTCAGCACTCGCAGAAGCTAAGAGTTGACCGTTAGCACTAAAACTGATGCGATTAACTGGAGCCGTGTGACCTTCAATTGTTTGCAATAATTTGCCCTCAGCATTCCAAAGCTTTATCGTGTTGTCACCGCTGGCAGAGGCAAGGATATTTTGAGAGGAGAATACAACATGAGTAAATCGTGAACCGAAGCTATCTGTATTAGCAGGATTGCTCTGTCCAGTAATGCTCTTAATTAACGTGCCATCGCTACGCCAAAGCTTGATTGTTTTATCTTCACCGGCAGAAGCAAGAATCTTACCATCTGGACTAAAATTCACGCTCCAAACCCAACCAGCGTGTCCGTTCAATGTTTTGAGCAAAGTACCATCAAGACGCCACAATCTCACTGTCTTATCGCGGCTAGCAGATGCTAAAAACTGACCATCGGGGCTAAAACTGATGCTTGTTACCCAATCTGCGTGTCCGGTAAATGTTTTCAGTAATGTGCCATCAAGACGCCAGAGTTTGATATTTTTATCGGCGCAAGCAGAAGCAATCAAATTACCATCGGGGCTAAAAGCGACACCGATCACCCTCTCTTTGTGTTCTAAAGATTTGATTAATGTGCCATCTCGACGCCAAAGCTTCACGGTGTTGTCATCGCTAGCAGAAGCCAGAGAATTTCCATCAGGACTGAAAGTCACGCTATTCACTTTTTGAGTGTGTTGCTGCAAGCGATCGCTCTCTTGCGTTTCCTCAACCGCTTGTCCTAAAGTCGCTACCGTTCTGACTTTGGTGGATTCAGGTGCAGAAACTTGCTTGAGTTGTTGCGCCGCTTTCACACTGGCAATCAGCGCTTCTAATTGCTGATTGGATAACAAAAGTGCCTCTGATGAGGCATTTAATGCCTCAATTTCCCGCACCTGCGCCGCTTGTTTTTGCCCATAAGCCAAGCCGCCGAACCCAAAAGCAGCAAGTCCCAAGATCCCGATCGCCACAACCGCAGACTGTGCCTGTCTCAGTCTTCTTTTTGCCTGTAATTGTTGCTGATGTCTGGCTTCCAGACACGCTTCAATAAATCGCTGCACATCTTCCGATAATTCGTCGGTGTATTTGATATAAATTTCTTCCGCTTCCGCTAGCCGGACTCCTTGCAGTAAGAAATCAGATTCTTGACCGCTTTGTTGCCACATTTGAGCTGCTTGCTCAATCTGGCGTTCTTGTCGCAATCGCTCCCGATTTTCCTCCAACCACCAGCGCAATGTTGACCAGTGGCGGATTAAAATTTCATGGGCAACTTCTACAGTGACTTCCTGTTGCAACAATCGTAGAGAAGTTGCATTGATCTCTGGTGCTTCGCCCCTACTTTGCGCGATCGCATCCCCTTCGTCCTCCAAACCGATCGCAACCAGCTTGGCATTCGTCAAGACTTGCAGGGTTCTCTCTACTAAGCCAGCGGGATACTTCTGTACCACCAAATCTGATTTAAATATCCGCCGCCGAGTATCTTCCGTTCCTTCTCCCAGCTGAGTTAACGACAAGAAAATCCAGCGAGCGCAACCTTGAGCCTCTGGGTCTAAACTATCGTAAACGCCTTGTGCTTTGCGTTCTAAGGCTCCTTTAAGTCCACCAATTTCCTGAAAATAAGCTTGTAGCGTTAATTCACCCCCATGACGGTGTTCCCACAACTGCTCTAAAACAAATTCCAGCAAAGGTAAATCGCCTGCACTGGCGTGGGGAGAACCGCTACCATACAACTCCTGACATAAAACTTCCACCAAATCTGGTTCTACTTTTAAGCCGACTTTTTCGGCTGGATTAACAATAACCCGGCGATAGTCGTCCTCCGTTAAACCCGGTGGAACCAGTACGCTTGACTGCTGTAAAATTTTTGCCAATGCCGGGACTTCTAAACAAGCGGCGATGAAATCTGCCCGCAACGTCAGGATCAGCTTAAAGCGATCGCTTGCATAGTTCACCGCCCCCATCACCAATTCTAAAAAGCGCTCTGTGTCTTCGCTTGGCGCAAGCGTGAATAATTCCTCAAACTGATCCACCACCAAAACGACCATTGGCTCAGTTCGGCTACGCACCCAGTAAACAAAGCCTTCTACCCCCTGATACAACATTCCTTCTAGTTGCTGTTGTTGGTAGGCTTTTTCTCTCTCCGTACCGGGATCGACCAGCCGCCGCGCCAAATTTTCCAAGGGACGTGCGCCTGGTACGATCTGCCGAATCCACCAGCGATCGCTTCCAGGTAGCTGTTTACCCTGTCGTAACTGAGCAATTAATCCCGCCTGCACTACCGAAGACTTCCCGCTGCCAGAAGCACCGACAACTGCCAATAAGGAGTGGTGTGCCAGGTGGTTAATCAGTTGCTGCGTTAAATTTTCTCGACCGTAAAAGTATTGTGCATCTTCTTCCCCGAATGCTCTCAACCCCCGGTATGGGCAGACTCCTAAATCAAAACCTTCTGCTTGTTCAATGCCGCGCGATCGCGTATTTCCAGGTAAAACTTCAATGACGCCTTGTGCGCCTGATAGCCAAACTTGGAATGGAGTACCGCTTCCTGCCAAGGAAACTTGTAATTGAGTAATCCACCCGGCTGCGGTTAACCCAGTTGGCTGATTAGCTGCAACTAAGGTATCCAGTAAAGCTTGGGCAAATTGTTCTGGCGCATCTGTGGGAGAGATCGCAGCGATGATACACTGTCCTTGCTCTGAGCCAAGTTGCAAATCTTCTACCCAATCTGAACAAGACGATGGGGAATCTCCTCGACTCCTCGGTTCTTTGATTCCTCCCGGACAATCCAAGATAATAATGTGTTGAGTAACTGTCGCGTGACGTAACTGTTGCCTCAACCAGGAACGACTCAGACGAATATCATCTCCCAGTACCAACATCGCCTCCCCAGCTTCAGTTTCCTCAATGTGTCCGCGCAGATACAATAAAGCCGTTGTCGGTTCAGTTTCCGAGATAAAAGGCGATTCTGCGTTGGAGACACTTCGCGATCGCAAGCACTTAGCGATCGCTTCCCGTACATCCGATCCATTTGTTCCCCGCCGAAGCCAGTATTCCAATTCAAAGCCACCAGCACCGCTTAGCACCTTGCTCAACGCTAGAGTAATTTGATTGCTAGCAAGTCCCTCTACGACCAGTGCTTGTCGCGGATAAGGCGATGCCACAGTCACAGGTTTAAGCCCCAGAATCAATTCACCCACCCCTTCTACAATCCGCTTCGGTGTTTGTAAGGGATATTCTGGATGCAACTGACTTTCACCGCGACCGCGATGCTGCTGGTTAATCAGGCGTAACTGCTGGTTCGTTTTATCTATATATTGCAGCGTCTGATAGTAAACATATCGGTAAAGCCCATCCGCCTCAATTACGCCCTGTGCATCTGCTGCTTCACCCTGCAATCCCCGCATTAAATAATAAGTAAACACCCCATGCCCTAATTCTGGAAACTCCCAGGATTGCTGCGCTTGATCGCAAGACAGCAAAGCATAGAATCCTTTACTTTTTTGCGCCCGTTGCCGCAAAACTTCCACAAGCTGGGGTGTCGGATTGGGCAAGGGTTCTGATGAAGGTGTTTCTCCCCTCGCCCCCCATAATGTCATGCCACCACTATGACAAGCATCCAGCCACACTAGCTGCTGATGTGCAGGACTATTTCCCAACACCTGCAACAGTTCCTGCAAAGATAACCCCGTACCGAGTAAATTGTCCTTCTGGGTATCGGCAAGACACAAAACCGCCTGCTGTCCGGACGCAGAACCTCCATCCCTAGAGGGTTCTAGCATCCCGTGCCCGGAAAAATAAAACAGGATCGTATCCTGTGGTTTAGCCGCCGTCGCAATTTGCTGCAAACTGGTACGAACCGATGCCAACTTGGGCAACTGGGCGGCAAAATCGTGATGAATTCTCACTTCCTTTTGCGGAAATCCCTGAGTTGCGCCTGCCAACGCATCTGCCAACCCCTGACAATCCACTGCTGAATAACGCAGAGAAGGCAGTCGCTCATCCTGGTATTGATTGACTCCCACCAATAGCAACCAAAGTTTCGCTTGCCCGGTTTCTAAGGCAAGCGTTGAGCGACTGGTACCAACGCTAACTGGAGACATTTTTTTAGGGATTGGTAATTGGAAAAAAGTTGTAGCGAATGCCACCGGCAATTTGGGTAGCAGCCGTAGTCAGATAGACGCCCCTTCGCAGACGGTTCTGCTAGATTCAGTTCTAGCACCCCTGGACGCCCATCCAAGTTGCAATTCTATCTGTCCGTGCCAATCTGGGGCACTCATTGCAGTTATGACAACAAGCGATCGCGCCAGTATTTTTTCCATTTTGGAGTTCTCCTGTAAATGATGATGCGTTCGGGTTTGAGCCTCTTCATTCACTGAATAGGTATTCACTGAATAGGTTTACCTCAGTTGTTTTATGCAGTTTTAGCTAGGATGCTACTAGAAAAATTTTAAATTTGAAAGAATTAGAAATAAAAACAGCTTCCCCAACATCAAGAGAAGCTGCAATTTATAGAAAATGTTTTCTTGGCTTAAATCAACGATATTTCCATGACAGAATCTAGGTGAGAGCGCTAAGTTTTACCCCAATATTTGACTCTCCACTCCTACTGAATTCCGCTAAAGATTTAATGAAGCCTAACCCGGCTAGCACCACCTCTGCGTCTACCATTGGGTGCGCTTCGGTCTGCTGGTGGGGGTGCGGCGAAGCAGGCGGATGAGATTTCTATTTTGGCAATTTGTGCTTGTCTTTCCGCAGTACAAGTGAAGTCTTGAGGAGCTGCAAAAGTTGGATTTACTAAACCCATAGCCAATGCTGTACTGGAAGCCACGATTAGGTAACGTTTCAACATAGCAGAAATACTCTAGCAATAATGCTGTTTTGCTTTAAAACCCTTTCCTGAACTACATAGGTTTAACTTACTTTTTATATGCACTGTCCTGATTTACCCATTCAGGCTAATCCGGGAGGGCAATTGTTAGCGTCGTAGCACTCTCTTTAGGGATGCGGTCGGACGAACTTCAGGAAGAAGCGATCGCTTTGAGCCATACTTGGATTTTTTTGTAGCTACAGAAACCTTCTGGATATGCGTAATTCTTCTCGTAGTTTGGCTTCTACTGGCGGGGGGAATTCCTTTTTTCGTCCTGGGCTGGTTTGGATATTTGGTAGTCCCGCATAGTAATGGTAGGCTGGTCAACCAAGAACCTCAATCATTGCAGACAACTTAATGAACTGCCCCAAGTGCCAATCTGCTCAAATTATCAAATACGG